>NZ_JAAHHE010000119.1:0-18820 GCF_010692525.1 Moorena sp. SIO3B2 | reverse complement strand
AAAAGCAAGTGTGGGCATTATGGTAGGGTCGCTGATTGGCAATTTAATTGAAGGCTTGCTGGCTCTGAGTACAGTGATTGTTTTTGTTTTTACCACCTGGCCTGTGGTAATGGGAATTTAGGAACTTCTAAGTAAAGATGATCGAGCATATTATTTTGTTCAAGTGGAAAGACGACGCTTCAGCGGATGCGATCGCATTAGCTATCAATGGACTACTGGCCATGAAAGACCAAATTCCTGAGATTGTAGAACTTTCCTGTGGAGAGAACTTTTCCCCCCTCAGGTCCCAGGGATTTCAGCATGCTTTGAGAGTGCAACTGGTCAATCGCGACGCTCTGAGTACCTATACTGATCACCCAGCCCACCAGGAAGTAGTCCAGAAGTATATCAAACCTATCCAAGGGGACATAATCGCAGTGGATTACGAAGTTGACTAGCCTCAAGGATAAAGGACAGGAACTGAGGGGGTAACAAGGCTGCTTGTCATTAAGCATTCAGCCGTCAGCTATCAGCCGTCAGCCGTTGGCCAGGCTACACCGAACAGCTTATTTTATTCAAAAGCACCGATTGCGCTACGGGCAAGCTGCGCAAACAGTAGCACCATTTGTAGCACATAAACACCTCAAGTAGTGTGTCCGTAGCGCATAGGCTGATACGCGACACGCTGATAGCTTACGCTTTTCACCCCATCACTGATTAGTCTTTGGGTGGTATGTCTCCTGCCTGCTGAGCTTTTTTAATCGCTCGTTTGAGAATTAGTACTGCCATTTGGGACAAGGAGCGCTCCTCGGCATCTGCCAATCGTTGAAGCGCTTCTTTGTCTTTTTCTTCCATATAGAGAGTTACGGTTACTTTAGCCATAGGATTAACAATAATTTTTACTCTAGGTTTTTACCCAAACAAACATAAATTAACACAAATAAAAATAAACTATGTGTTATTCCATAAATTGTAATGGAAAGCTTTCTGTAGACCCAATAGACAGGTAGCTTTCCCCGTAAAAAAGAGCTAAAGTTAATCCAAATCTACAGTCACTCCCAATTGGAAGTTGATCACAATAGGTCTAATCCGGAGTAATTAATACAAAGTTTAAAAAATATTGCTACACATCACCGGATCACCGGATCACATCATGGGGTGATCCGGTGATCGGGGGTGATGGATGATCAGACCGGAAGCTTTGACAAGTGTTATACTTAGTGTTATAGTTAAAAAGATTGCTGGTGTAGCTCAGTTGGTAGAGCAGCTGATTTGTAATCAGCTGGCCGCGGGTTCGAATCCTGTCACCAGCTTTTGACACTCCCCGCCCTGGAAGGACGGGGATTCTCACTTCAGCGAGCTGTCTTGCTCACCCAAACCGGAGTCAGGGAGAGTAGAGGACAATTCTCCATGAGCGTTCGGATCAATGATCCAGGTTCCGGTGTGCCCCACCGTACCCAAGGCTTTCTCTAAAATGTTGATTGCGGCGTTGTGGTCGCGGTCTAGTTGACAACCACATTTGCAGGTGTGAGTCCTGGTCGATAGAGACTTCTTCACTACCTCGCCGCACTGAGAACAGTTTTGACTAGTGTAGGCGGGGTTTACTGCAACAGTAACCCTGCCAAATTTAGTTCCAAAATGTTCCAGCCATTTTCGGAATTGATACCAACCTGCATCATTAATAGACTTGGCTAGACAGTGATTTTTAACCAAATTCCTGACTCTTAGATCTTCGTAGGCGACCAGATCGTTAGACCGGATTACGCAGCGCGCCAGTCTCTTGGCGTGCTCTTCACGTTGCCTGCTTATTCTAAGGTGATGTCTGCCTAGTCTATTAATAGCCTTCTTTCGGTTAGCTGAGCCTTTCTTTTTTCGAGAAACCCGACGTTGATAAAACTTAAGGCGTTGTTCTCCTTTTCTATAAAATCTGGGGTTAGATTCAGCATTGCCGTCGGAATCAGTATAGAAGTCCTTCAATCCTACATCTAAGCCGACAGTATTACCAGTAGGCTTCAAAGCCTCATTGTTATCGACAGCGATACAGAATTGGACATAATAACCATCAGCTCTTTTTACTATCCGAACCCGTTTGATCTGTTTCTTATCGAAACGCCACAAGTCCCATGTGCCTTTGAGCTTAAGCTTCCCAATTCCTTTTTTGTCGGTGAACGTAATTGACTTCTTGTCAGGGGACAACTTCCAGCCTGACTGCTTATACTCAACTGAGCGGCAATGTTTTTGGAATCTTGGAAATCCTTTTTTCCCAGGTACACTTTTCTTACAGTTGTCGTAAAAACGGGCGATTGATGACCATGTTCTTTCAGCCGCAGCCTGGCGAGCAGTTGAGTTCAAAGCGTTAGTGAAGGGAAATTCTTTGGCTAAGACCTTGCAATATTTGTTTAAATCGTATTTATTTATGCCTTTGTTGTCAATCCACAATCTAAGACAGCTATTGCGAACAAACTTAACCGTTCTGATCGCCTCTTCAATGGCTTGATATTGCTGCTTCTTTCCGTAAGCCTTGAACTCAAGAATGATCATCAGGAATCGAGCTTTTTTGTAACATATTTATGCTAACAATTATAGCACAAACCAGCCAGTATTATGGCTAGAAAAAGCCGTCCTAGAAGGACGGGGTTTTAGACCCATTTTTTTTGATAAAAAAAATAGTTATAGCGTTTATTGCATGTATGAGGTACACTTCTCAACCTCAAAGTCCCCCTTTTTAAGGGGGATTTAGGGGGATCCCTTTGTACCTCATGGGAAAGAGAATTGCTATCAAACAACTAGGCACTTCCGGCCTGATCGCCACTGCTTAATCCTGTATTTCCAACTGTTCTAGGTCAGCAGGGGTATTGCAGTTAAAAAATAGCCTAGTGTCACTGACTAGCAACTCCTGTACTGGATGCTGGGCCAACCAACGCTGAAATGACCTTCCCCCTTGATTGATAAACTCAGTGAGGCTTGGTAGACACTGGCGTCGGTAAAAACCGCACAGGGGTTCCCAGCCCTTGGGGTTTCGTGGCAATAGTGCGATCGCGTAGCGTGACTTTTGGTCAATCGCGTAGCGTGACCTTTGGTCAATCGCATTTTCCCGAGTCTGCTCCAAATGCTTGAGCCAACCTTGCACAACCTCTGCTTTTAATTGGGGTAAATCACAAGCCAGTAACAGTACCCAATCTGTTTCAACATGAGCTAATCCTTGAGCAAATCCTACCAATGGACCATGAGGTGTGGTCTCTTCTGGTAACGGGACTTCCCGAATAACACGACAAGTCTCAGGTAAGATATCCACGTATCGTTCTGGCCAGGGAGTGACTATATAGACTTGACCTGAGACTTGACCTGAGACTTGACCCGAGACTTGACCAATACAGCTTAGGGCAACATCACACACTCTGCGCAGTAAGGGGACACCCTCGACCAGAATCAAAGCTTTATCCCTACCCATACGAGAACTTAGCCCTCCTGCAAGGACAATCCCTGAGAGAGCTAAGTGGTAATTGGGACTTGGTATAGCACTGCACATAGCTTGGTCAGGAACAGGCAAGCATTCCAGAACGTAGACTCGGAGACTCCTCAAAAAAGATTGCCCCTCGTCGCTTTAGGTCATCCTTGAGATCCTTACAAATTCCTGAGTTATCTCTAAACTGAGTATTGTCTATTCGACTACCAATCAGGTTGGCATTACTCAAGTTGGCACCACCTAGGTTAGCACGACTGAGGTCAGCACGACTCAGATAAGTACCCATCAAGTTGGCATCACTCAGGTTGGCATCACTGAGATCCGCACATCTGAGGTAGGCACGACTCAAATCAGCTCCGTTGAGCAAGGCACCGTTGAGATTGGCATCACTTAGGTCAGCTCTGCTTAAGTCAGCACCCCTTAAGTCAGCACCCCTTAAGTCAGCACCCCTTAAGTTGGCATCCTTCAGGTCAATTCTAAGTGAATTGTCAGTTGGCTCTAGAGAAACACCCTTCATTAGTTCAAGGAATTCCATTTACTACTCGAAATACACTCTGAAATACACTAATACCACTATTAAATGCTCACCACCATGATGGCATCAACCCCTTTGGTTGATCACTTAGATTTATTGTCGAATTAAATTACCTCAAATTCTAATGAAACACCAGTTTGTGTTTCACTAAATTGCTAATTTTTACGACATATGGCTGATTTTTTACCATATATGTCGTAGATTTATTTTTGAAATATTTAGTGTTAACTATTTACTGGTTAACTATTTAGTGAATAACTAGTTACACTATATTTTATAGCCCTATCTGGTTTCACCAATTACCATACTGTAAAAATTTAATTAAGTAATTATTAAATGTGAAACCGGTAATATAGCAATCATAATCGATTTGTGAAAAATCCTGTGACTAATACCGTAAATCTGTTATCTAATATACCTTTTGGCAAAGTATTTAGGTAAGCCGTCAGCTGTCAGCTGTCAGCTGTCAGCTTAAAATAAACCTATGCAGGCCTATGGCCACGCTACGCGAACAGCTTGGCACAGACTTCGACGCTGATAGCACCTCAAGTAGCACTTCAAGTAGCGCATTAGCTGATAGCTGATAGCTTACGATAGGTTTTCACACTTCGTTACACAGTTAATGACAAATTGATACAAAAATATTTATTTTTTGACCAGAATTAAATATAATTAATTCAGTAGCGGAAAATATTAGGTTTAAACCTCTTTAACCCCGCCGCTTTTAACCCCGCAGGGTTGTTGCTTTTACGGTAATTGCCTGTCCGCTAAAGTAACAACCTTGTGGAATACTAATAGTGCTCATACATTAAACGAGGAGAAGGATATGCGCGGTTGTTCCATGCTTCTAGCTCTTCTAGTTTTTGCTGGATTGTTGTATTTCATCGTCAATTCTGGTACCTTTGAAGGGTTGATGGACACCATAACACCCTCGGAACGGCAACTGGAATAGGCTATAGGGCTGGGCGCGGGGAGATAGGGAGATGGGGAGCAAGAGTATAGTTTGAAATTGGTATTAGGAATGTTTCGTTTCTTGAAGTTGTTAACACCATTACACCTATTGCTATAGC
Source organism: Moorena sp. SIO3B2 (assembly GCF_010692525.1). Lineage (NCBI taxonomy): Bacteria > Bacillati > Cyanobacteriota > Cyanophyceae > Coleofasciculales > Coleofasciculaceae > Moorena > Moorena sp. SIO3B2. Next base: position 13,770 of record NZ_JAAHHE010000119.1, on the reverse strand, counting down.
GTTTCTCATAGTAATGAGGTACACATAATTTTTTTTATATTCCCTATTCCCGACTCCCGACTCCCGACTCCCGATTCCCTAAAATCCCAGACTTGATATTAATCAACTGCTGAAACCGCTGATCTGAGCAAATGCTTTCAAAATCTGAATCATTTCTTGCCATCTCTCGATATTCTTCAGGATTGAGAGTAATTGCCTGTTTCAAGTTATCAAGGGCTAAGTCTACATTTCCTTGTAAAGCATAAAAGCAGGCTTTGTTGTACCAAGCTTGGTGGTCATCGGGTTTAATTTTTAAAGCTTGGTCATAGGATGCAATCGCTGCTTTGTTTAGTCCTAAATCCAATAGGGCAACCCCCTGGTTGTTCCAAGCTTCGTGGTAATCCGGTTTAATTTTCAAAGCTTGGTCATAGGAATCGATCGCTTCTTGATTTCGTCCTAATTTCCATAAGGCAATCCCCCGGTTGTTCCAAGCTTGGTGAAAATCGGGTTTAATTTTCAAAGCTTGGTCAAAGGAATCAATCGCTGCTTTGTTTCGTCCTAAATTCGATAGGGCAATTCCCAAGTTGTTCCAAGCTTGGTAAAGATCGGGTTTAATTTTCACAGCTTGGTCAAAGGAATCAATCCCTGCTTCCAAACGTCCTAAATCCGATAGGGCAATTTCCAAGTTGTTCCAAGCATCGTGGTCATCCGGTTTAAATATCAAAGCTTGGTAAAAGGATTCAATAGCTTCTTGATTTCGTCCTAATTTCCGTAAGGCAACTCCCCGTTTGTACCAAGCTTGGTAGTAATCGGGTTTAATTTTCACAGCTTTGTCATAGGATGCAATCGCTCCGTGGTTTAGTCCTAAATCGGATAGAGCAATCCCCCGGTTGTAGCAAGCTTGGTGGTAATCGGGTTTAATTTTCACAGCTTGGTCAAACGACTCAATTGCTGTTTCGTTTAGTCTTAAATCCCATAGGGCAACCCCCCGGTTGTACCAAGCTTGGTGGTAATCGGGTTTAATTTTCACAGCTTGGTCATAGGAATCAATGGCTGCTTCGTTTAGTCCTAAATCCCATAGGACAAGCCCCAGGTTGTACCAAGCTTGGTGGAAATCGGGTTTAATTTTCACAGCTTGGTTATAGGAATCGAACGCTGCTCCGTTTAGTCCTAATTTCCGTAAGGCAATCCCCCGGTGGTGCCATGCTTGGTGGTAATCGGGTTTAATTGTCACAGCTTGGTCAAACGATTCAATCCCTGCTTCCAAACGTCCTAATACCGATAGGGCAACCCCCCGGCTGTACCAAGCGTGGTGATCATCGGGTTTAATTTCCAAAGCTTGGTCGAAGTTAGCGATCGCGTCTTCATATTCTTGGGCAGCAACCAGTAGCATTCCTAGTTCAACTAGTAAATCCGCTTGCTCTTCAGGAGTTTGATGCTCTGCTTCCAGCAGTTTTTCAATAGCGATAATTTCTTTACGTAAGTATTCAGGATTCAAAGACTGATTCTGACAGTCTTCTTGTTGACACTCCTCTGATTTGCTAGGAAAGTCAAACATACCAGAACGCCAGTCAAAAAAGTCGGGAGCGCGGTGGATAAAATAATTCAGGGAAAATGACCGTAAGAGAAACACAAAACAAATCTGAAAATCATCTCGAAACCGTTCTCTGTGTTGGTTGAGATGATTTAATATATGAGGAACCCCTTTCCAACTATAGGAATAAATTGCTTCGCTATCCCATCCCTGTTGACGTTTCGTCTCTTCATACTTATAAAACGAGTATTCTAGACCTTGGATAAATAAAACCTTGATGTCCTGACAGTCGGGGCGATCCTGAACAATGCCGTATAAATTATCAATCGGTTCCTCGAAGCGCAACACCTCTATTGTTTTCTGAGGCAAATCTTGCTTAACCTGCTTAACCAACTTCTCTGCTTCTACGGGAGAACAACGGACAAATAATAATCCGAAACCTCTACGCCTTCGGAGGGCACGGAGTAAGTCTTGGTATTGTTCTTCTGGACTCGCTGGAGGTAAATCCTCGTCCGCATCTGTAAAGTTTACCATTACTTGTAAGGGAGCAGGGAGCAGGGAGTAGGGAGTAGGTTTTTTAAATTTGGGTCGGGAGTCGGGAATCGGGAATCGGGAATCGGGAATCGGGAGTGCGTAGGGTGCGTTAGGGGCGGACTTGCCCTTATTTTTGCCCTCGTAGCCAGGGTTGGGATAGTCCGCCCCGTAACGCACCATTTTTGGGCTAGCCCTGATTTTCCGCCTCTTCGTTCCTGGTTGAAACAGCCCGCCCGGTAACACACCCTAGGCAACTACCTTACGGCTGTGAGTCTAGTTGAGCATAGGCGTCTTGAAATTGCTTAATCCCTTTAATCAGGGGATGAACATCGTACCAACACTGTCTTTCTCCTTCGTCATCAAAGTATTGATACTCTAACAAACAGCGATTAAATAATAACTGACGATACTGGTCATTATTGTGTATCTGCTTGGAGCGGTAAACATCCGCTAAAATTGACCATTGTCCATCCTGAACCGTTCGGCGATAGGTATCTCGTGCATCAGTAATGGATCGTTGCACTGCTCTGAGGGAAATTGGTAAGGTTTCGGTGCGAGCAATGGCGGTTTGGATTAATAATAGCAAATTCCGCACATGACCTCCACTCATAAGACACAAGCGCTCTAAGGCTTCTGGACTTTCAAATATATCGGTTTCTAGGGAGCGAGTGGGAGCAAATTGGCCGACTCGCTTGCTAATCACTTCTTTAACTTTATTGAATCCAGGCTGATAGAGGTTACCCTCTTTAGTTCGCACCATAATCATCGGTAACACCTGGGCATCACCATAGATGTCTCGCAAATCATTAGTTCGCTTGGAGTACAGCATGGAAATCGGAACTGTGTAGACAATATGGCACTTTAATCCTTTTAATTGTTCACTACGGTCTAAAAAAATTTCTTCATGATTCGTTTGGTTACTCTCTTGGATAACTGGCACAATCCGGTCTAAATTATCCGCAATCACTGCTAATTTAGTACATCCAGCTGGTAAGTTTTCTTTGGCTTCTGTAATAAACTGATTCAACGCCTTTAGTAGAGTAACCGTGTGGGGATTAATTTTCTGTCGAATCTGTTGACGCAAGGTTGGTACAGCTCTTAAATTAGCAGTTAGCTTGCCATACTGAGAAATTTTTGCTTCTGCACTTAGTCCATCAAATGCTATTTCAGTTAGAGCCAAATCTTTTAACTCTTGCCAGCGGCTTTCCAGCCAGTTCAGCAACGGCCTGGGATTAGCACTATCCTTGAGGTCTTCGAGCAAATGGCGAGTACAGGCCAGCAGAATATCGGTATATTGAGTATCTTCGGAGTCCACATCTTCTTCATCTGCGGCAAAATACACCACAGAGAAGTTATTTTGTTCCAAATATTGCTTCAATCGGAACAATTCCGTAGATTTTCCTGCCCCCCGATGACCTCCATATAAATGATAGGTCTCTCGCTTAGAAAGCAACATCTCTTTCCCTAAATCCACCTGGATCTCTCCATCCCCCCGCACTTCCCGACAATCCACATAAACCGGGTCCCCTGCCGGTAACGGTTGGGAGGGGTCAAAGGCATTGTAGAGGTTTTCCAGTAAATCAGTCATAGAGTGAAGGGAATAGGGAATAGGGAATAGGGAGTAGGGAGTAGGGAGAATTGATAAGATTTGACGCTTTCAGTACTGAAATTGATTGTTATCACGTCCGTTATTAAGTTTTTTTGTACTCGTGCCAGATCTTTAGTATCAGTAGTAGTTTAACTGGAGGGACTGCGGAGATGGTGTAATCGGATCACAAGGCTAGGTCGCTGCATCGCTTTTATCATACTGTTTGCCTCAATTCTTCTGCCCGATTCCCGATTCCCGATTCCCGATTCCTGATTCCCGATTCCCAATTCCCGATTCCCGACTCCCGACTCCCGATTCCCGACTCCCGATTCCCGATTCCCGATTCCCCACAACTGCCGCTAAGTCTAATCCCTAAACATCAGGAATTTAGAGCAATCGAGCTGTATTAAGTTTTAGATTCACAAAAAGCTCACGATGATGAAACCAGTTAAATCCATGAATGAACTAGTAGAACGGGTATCTAAAGATCCAGAACTTGCGGAAGAAATCAAAAGAGACCCAGTGGAAACTATCCGTAGACTTGGTCCACCTCTAGAAACAGACCGTTGGATTTACCGGATTGTGGTCACTGCTTTGGGCGGTACCATGCTGGTAACTGTTACAGGTGCCATCGGACTAGCTGTGGCGGGTAAAGATGTGCCTGATATCCTGGTGGGGATTGGCACGGGTTCCTTGGGTTCCTTGGCTGGACTATTAGCACCTGCCCCATCCCGAGATTAGAGCCCTAAGTGGGTCAGTGTTGAGTGCTGCGGAACGAGCACGAGGGTTAAACTGGATTTCGTCAGCTTGTGCTACAGTTGGCTTTTTAGTTAGCACTCGCAATAGTGAGCAATTCTTTGACAAATCCCGAAATTTGTGCTTAACAATCCGGTCTTCCAAATTTAGGGGGAACATAAGATGCGTTCGCTTTTAGCGGAAGCTGAGGCCTTTGGCCACGCTTTGCGTTCGCGTAGCGTCGGCTTTGCCGAAACGCTTCATCGCGTAGCGTGGCCCAAAGGCCAAGGCCAATCGTATTCCCTAACTCAGTGGTTGTGTGAATATCAGGGCTTTAACTCGGTAGTAGAATTTAGCTAGCAGTGTAAAAGTCAGGAGAACCTTGAGCATGTTCGAGCATTCATGGACAATTTTAGCTTTCCTTGTAGGAACAGGGATCAGCCTTCTCCTGTGGCGTTGGCAACAACGCCAGCTAGCCTTGAGCTCGATATATGCTCTGCCATCACCCAAGGGGAAATGGCTCACAGGTAACGCCATGGAACTTCTTGCCGCTGCAAAACAAGGAACCTATTCTCTGAGAATCTTTCGATGGATGCAGCAATACGGCTCCATGATTTTGCTACGGATCTTCACCAGACCGATGGTGATGGTGGCAAAGCCCCAACTGATTGAAAGCATTTTGACAGAGGGGCAAACTAAGGGGATATTTACCCGCAGTCCATCCTTTTATCACGCCTACAAAGATGTGTTTGGCGTACATATCGGAAACCAGGTTGGTGAAGCTTGGAAGTGGCGTCGCCAAACCGCAGCACCAGCTTTCCGAGCCAGTCGATTCACTCAAAAGTTCGATCTCATCCGTCAGGGGTGTCAGCAAGTCATCACACAACTTCAAAGCTCGGCTCAAACAGGCAAAGAGGTTCAAGTTGATCCCTTATTTGTGGACTTGACCATGAATATCATTGCCTACTTTTTCCTAGGTGTTACCTTTGATAAAACCTCAAACTTTGCAGGGGAACCCTCCTTCGATGCCAACCGCCTGTATGCAGCTCTTGCACTTCTCGAAAAACATGTACTTTTGCAGACCGCAGGTCGCAGTCGATGGTTTAAGTTTCTCCCTACGTCAGAAGGGCGAGAATACCGACAGGCTCAAGATTATTTACAACAGAATTTAAAACCTCGGGTCGCGATGGCGTTGCAAGTGGCCAGGGCTTCTGAGGCCGAATCCCCATCAGTCAGTTCGTCATTTCGGGATTCGATGTTGGTTCAATTTGCTAAAAACCCCCAGCATGACCAAGACTCCCTAATGGCCGAGACCCGAGCCTTTATCTTTGCAGGTCATGACACTACGGCTCATACTATGTCCTTTGCAGTCGGGGAGTTGGGGCTTAATCCTGGAGTCTTTCAGGCCGCACAACAGGCTGTGGATCAAGCCTGGGAGAAGGAAGGGGAGCTAAATCTTTCTACTTTGAAACATTTAGACTATATAGAAGCTGTGGTCAAGGAAACCTTACGACTCCACCCAGTGGCCACCGGAATCCCCCTAGTCACGACCCAAGAGACAGAACTGGATGGGGTCAAGATGCCGAAAAATGTAAGCGTCGAACCTTTTTTCTGGGCTGCGGGACAGGATCCTGAGATGTTTCCAAAACCGGAAGAATTTCGTCCAGAACGATGGCTGCAAAAGGAAACTGACCAACAGCCACTCCCCCTCCTGTTTGGATTTTCCCGAGGATCTCATTTTTGTGTAGGCGCACCTCTAGCACTTTTAGAAGCAACGGTGATGTTGTCTTTACTCCTGCGTCATTTTAACTGGGAACTCGTCAATGGCCGAGATTCTCTAGAAGATGTTAATCAGTATTTGACAGTATTTCCCCGCGATCGCATGCCAATTCGTTTAGTGTCGAGAAGTGAATCCATAGCTTAGACTTGTCAGTCTTGAGTGCTCAACTCCCGTCGCTCTGCGAATCTGAGTTTAGCGGAGCGAGCACGAGGGTTATGCTGGATTTCTTCAGCTTGTGCTACAGTTGGCTTTTTAGTTAGCACCCGCAATAGTGAGCAATTAGTTGACAACTCCCGGAATTTGTGCTTAACAATCCGGTCTTCCAAACTGTGAAAACTGATAATTCCAAGTCTTCCCCCTGGTTTCAGCCAATGGGGGGCAATGTCGAGAAAGCTTTCGAGGCTCTCAAGTTCCTGGTTGACCACAATCCGTAGGGCTTGAAACACCCGAGTCGCTGGGTGAATCCTGCCATAGCGGTATTTCGGGGGAACACAAGATGCGATCGCATTGGCTAATTCAGTGGTTGTCTGAAACGGACGCTTCTCCACAATCCGCCGTGCCATCCGCCGGGATAACCGTTCTTCCCCATACTTATAAAAAACATCCGCTAACCGTACCTCACCCCAATTATTAATAATATCCTTTGCCGTCAGAGACTGGCTCTGGTCCATCCGCATATCTAACTGAGCAGCATGGCGAAAACTAAAGCCTCGCTCTGGTAAATCTAGCTGAGCTGAACTGACGCCTAAATCCGCAATAATACCATCAAATACCCTATCATTAGGCTGATATTCGGCAAAATTTCCCTGCCAGAAATTAACTCTTCCGTTATAACTGGCTAACCTGGTCTTGGCGGCTGCGATCGCATTAGCATCCCGGTCAATAGCTGTAACTTCCACATCCGGTGCTGCTGCTAAAATTAACTCAGTGTGTCCACCACCACCCACAGTGGCATCTAAGTAATGACCACCAGGGCAGATAGCTAGTCCCTCAATTAATTCCTGACTCAATACGGACACATGGAAAAAGGGTGTTGTATTGGCCTGTAATGGTTCAGTTTCCATGTGATTCAAGCAATCCTAAGTATGTCCTGAGGAGATTAGACCTCCTGCTGTTAATCAGACCAGATTGTCCGGGAACTCTATAACTGTAACCTATCAACTGTAACCTCTCTAGTTGTGAATAGTGACAAGTCTTACTCAGCACTATATTGAAAGGAGGTTTTATAGCACTATGCATTCAGATGTGTGACATTTTTAAACTCTGAAACTTAGTCATAGGTTACTTCTGACTTCTGACAAATGACTTCTGACTTCTGACTTGCGCGTAGCGCTATAGTAACAACTATAGCCTTGATCATACTTATGAGCTATATTGACTCAATTTAGAATTGCTATAGTAGCTAAAGACTAATCATAAAGGTACCCCTGTGGCTACTGTCAAGCCATTAAAGAAGCATCAGACTAGATTTGTCAGTCAACCAGTAAATTTGCAGTCAACTAAGGAAAAACCGATGAATTCCAAAGAAGAAAAAGCTAAAGACCTTGAGCTTCGAGAACGAGAACTCCAGCAACGGGAGCGAGACCTTAGACTCCGGGAAATTGAAACGGACATTTATCAAGAAGAACTACAATTTAATCAAACCCATAAGCATCAAAAAAATGAAGGTAAACTAAAAAAGTGGGGCAGAAAGCTAGCTAGATTCGGTAAATTCTTAGCCGTTGTCATTGCTGTTGTTGTAACCATTAGAGTCGCTTATTGGCTTGCTCTAGTCATGATAGTTGGAGGAATTGCCTGGTTAGGGTACGAAATTTTTTGGAAAGATGATGAATGAATTACAAAAGCCAAAGGCAATAAGGTTAAATTTATAAATTGCCAATACCAAAATAGTTCAACATCAACTAAATAAATAGTATTATAATTAATTTTTACAATAAATAGTTGGTAAAATATATAGGAATGCTAAATTAATTAATTGTGATAATTTTTGTTCCCTACTCCCTACTCCCTACTCCCTACCTCACTTGGGTAGGTTTTTTACTTTGGGGCGAGTACGTACTTTCATTTCCGTTTAAATCCCTCAAAATATGTATTATCTTATACTTTAATTGCCGAGATAATTCGACCCATCTCCCCATTTCCCCATTTCCCTTCGATGCTTTCTGACCAAATCTCTAAATACAAAAAAACTCCCCCTCTCTCCTCTTCTCTCCTCTTCTCTCCTCTTCTCTATGGGTGCATCTCAGTTTTGCAATTAGGCAAAAATTCGGGAGAAAATTCCCACACTCCCCGCGCCCCCGCCCCGCGCCCGGGCCCCACACTTCCGATCTTTTTTACAAATATGAGATGCACCCTTAGCCCGTCAAGGGAGTAACCATGTTCATGAAGCTATTGAACGTCGCATCCCCTTGCTAGAGCAAGATTTAAATGAATTGAAGGAACGGATTAGTTCCGTTGAACCAGAATTTAATAAACTCAAGGATATTGGTGAGCAATTCAAGGATGAAATTAAAACAGTTCGTGATAATAAAGCGAAAGCGATCGCAGATTCCTTTCGTACCTATGTTTTAAATTTAGGAAATACCTTTGAGTCAGATTTTTTACACTATCAACCTGAACTAAGATTTATGGATTTCTTGAGTACAGGGAAACGAGAAGCCTTTGAATCAGAGTTGAGACAAGGATTTGAACGGTATATTAATGATAAATTGTCAGAGTGGAGTAAGACCGCTGAAAAAGAGATGGATGCTGCCTTTGCTCAGCTATCTCGCAGTGCAGTCACCTACGGTGCTTCTTATACTAAAGTCACGGATAAAATTAATCAAAAATTAACCGGACAAACCGTAAGACCTGTCAGCAGCTACACCACAGAAGATAACGCTCCCGCTTGGGCAAAATGGGCAGCAGGATTATTTTCCTTAGCTAGGGGTAATATAGCAGGAGTCGCCATGGCTGGAGCTGGTTTCGATTGGAAAAATATTGTACTGAATTTCATCACAGTTATGGGAATTGGTGCCATCATTACCACTGTTTCTGGGATTGCTCTCGGACCAGTGGGTCTAGCGTTGTTAGGATTAGGAGTTGGAGTCGTGCAAGCCGATCAAGCTCGTAAGGAATTGGTGAAAGCAGCTAGAAAAGAGTTGGTGAAATATTTGCCTGAGGTAGCACAAGAGCAATGGCAACCGATTTATGATGCTATCAAAGAATGTTTTGATATGTATGAGCAGGAAGTAACTGAGCGGATGGATGATGATATTAAAGCTCGCAAAGCTGAATTAGATAATTTAATTAAGCAAAAAGAATCTCGTGAAATTAATCGGGAGCAAGAATTAGCTCGCTTGAACCAGTTAGAGGCTGATGTAGCCTCCCAAGCCCAGAAGGTTGAGACCGCTTATCATAATTTTGTGAATGCGATTTAAGCATTCAGCCGTGAGCTAAAAGCTCACGCTACGCGAACAGCCGTCAGTGGTCAGTAGTCAGTGGTCAGTGGTCAGTGGTCAGCCCTTGGCCAATGGCCACTCAAGTAGCGTGGGTAGCCCATAAGTTGAAAGTTAAAAGTTGAAAGTTGAAAGTTGAAAGTTGAAAGTTGAATGCTTAATGCTGAATGCTTAATGCTGAATGCTTAATGCTGAATGCTTACAATGCGATCGCTTAACCTTCTACTATCGATTCCCCAAGACTAATTATTAGTCTTGGATTTTCCTTAATTTAAGCAAAAATCATAACAGTTGAAGGTTGACAGTTAACAGTTAATTGTCAACCTTCAACTTTAAATTTTAAACTTTAAATAAAATAACCTTCAACCTTGGCCTTTCGGCCACGCTACGCCAACAACCTTCAACTCCCTGCTCCCTACTCCCTACTCCCTACTCCCTACTCCCTACTCCCTACTCCCTAATCCCTGTTCCCTATTCCCTTTACTATATACAATTTTCAACGCCAAACTGGCGAAACATTTTTGGAAGTAATAGTAATAATAATAAAACACCTTAAGCAGACATAAAAATGAAAATTGAAGATTTAGAGTTTACGGAACAAACAACAACCGAGACAGACCAGATTAAAGGAGCAATTGTTCCACTGCTCGCATCAGCTGGAATTGGTGCTGCATCAGGAGCAGCGTTTCAGGTCGCATCCAACGCTATTACTAGTAAACCCCTAGGTGATGGTGTTTTCCAAGCAGCAGCAGGAGGTGCAGTTACAGGAATTATTAGTCCAGTTTCTACCATTTGGAAACCGATAAAATTGGCTCAACCATGGATACAAGGCTATCGACGAGGCATTGATCCAAAGTCAGTTTGGCGTCCGATTGTCGGTGGAGGTGCTGGTGGATTACTCCATGGAGCCTTAAGTCGTTAAGGGGTTTTGTCAGTATTTTTGTGTCTGCAGGGTGTGATTATTCGTCAGTCAAAAGGTCAAAATTTAGTAAGGGTGTATAGCTGTGCGCCCTTACAACTTTCTACCAATACCTTTTGGTAATAGGTATTGGCTAAAAAAAACTAAGGTAAGATGGGAGCATCAGGAGTAGATATCATGTCATTTGGGAAAAGGTTATTACAAAGGTTATTGCGAAGATTATTAATTGGAGGAACTGCAGGATTGCTTGTGGTAGTGTTATTAGATATTTTGGCTTACCCTCTGTATCATCAAGAACCAACTTCTCTAAATTGGTTTGAGCAAACGTTGATTAAAGTAGATTATCAATCAGCAGCACTACAGGAAGACATGGCTACTTATTTAGTAATCGCAGTACAGGATGGGATTCGGCTAATGATTGCAGTATGTCTATCCCTGACTCTAGTTGAAACTGTGCTGATCAAAAGGAAAGGTTGATTATTATTTAGTTTTTCAAGGGAACAGGGAACAGGGAACAGGGAACAGGGAACAGGGAACAGGGAACAGGGAACAGGAAACAGGGAGTAAGCTGGTCTTGATTTAAATTCTATTGTTATCAGAGCAGGGGAGCAGGGGAGAGGATTTTTAGTTTTTTTGTAAGCATTCAGCCGTCAGCTGTCATACCAAATCCGGAAAGCAAAAAAAGGATTAGGATTAGGGTCAAACAACCGTAGAGTAAGACGAAGAGAAATATTTTTTACTGTCTGTACTAACCGGATTTGATATCAGCCGTTGGCTGATAGCTGATAGCTGATGGCTGATGGCTTAGATCAAATGCGCAAAGCCTGAATTACCTGCCGTTTCAATTCCACAAATTCCAGGGTTAGCTTTGTATCCAGAGTACGAACAGTGGGCAAATCAATCATAATCTTATCCTGGATACAACCTGGATCAGCTCCCATCACATAGATACGCTCGGATAAGAACACCGCTTCTTCCACATCATGGGTAATCATCAAAACCGTAATATGGGTCTTCTGCCAAAGTCCAAGAAAGAATTCCTGCAATTCCTCCTTAGTTTGGGCATCTAAGGCTCCAAAAGGCTCATCCATCAACAGCACTTCCGGTTCATTAGCCAACGCTCGTGCGATCGCAACCCGCTGTTTCATACCCCCTGACAGCTGTTTGGGGTAGGCATTAGCAAAGCGGGTTAGACCGATTACATCCAAATAGTAAGCAATCCGTTCTTGGGATTCCCCCTTAGGCAATTGTTGTAACCTCAGACCAAAACCGATATTATCAGCAATGGTTAGCCAGGGAAATAGGGTATAGTTCTGAAAGACCATGCCCCGATCCCGACCAGGACCTAAAACCACCTCACCATCTACCTTTACCTGTCCTTTGGAAGGAGGAATTAGTCCAGCGATAATGTTGAGCAAGGTTGATTTGCCGCAGCCAGACGGTCCAACTATACACACAAATTCATTTGCTTCAAGATTGAGATTAATATCCTTTAGCACTACCAATTCTTCCCGTCGCTGGCGAAAACTTTTGGAAATATCACACACCTGTAGCTTAGGCAAATTGTGATCATTGGTCATTTTAAAAGGGTGCATCTGATATTTGTAAAAAAGAAGGGGAAGTGTGGGAATCGGGAATCGGGAATCGGGAATCGGGAATCGGGAATCGGGAATCGGGAATCGGGAATCGGGAATCGGGAATCGGGAATCGGGAATCGGGAAAATATCTGAAGCTATCAGCTGAATGCTTACCCTTGGCCAAAAGGCCACGCTACGCGAACAACGTTCAACATTCAACATTCAACATTCAACATTCAAGCTGATTAAACCTTGGCCAAAAGGCCACGCTACGCGAACAACCTTAAAGCTTAAACCTTTAACGCTCAACAAATTGCTCCGACCAAGGAACAGTTAATCGAAAAAGCCACCTAAACGCAAAATCCAGCATCAACCCAATCAATCCAATCACTAAAATACAAAAGAGCACTTTATCTGTCTCTAGGAATCGTTGAAAATAGATAATCTTGAAGCCCAAACCATTTTCAGCAGCAATTAATTCCGCAATCACCAGAAAATTCCAGGCACCAGCAACATTAACCCGCATCGTATCAATAATATTTGGTAGAGTTGCTGGTAGAATCACTCGAAATAATACATCAACCCGATTCGCCCCCAAGGTGTAAGCCACATTCAGCATTTCATCAGGGATAAACTTGACAGCATCAGCAATCATTATGGCGTTGTAGAAGACAATTCCTAAGAAAATAATTAGGATCTTTGCGGTTTCACCTAACCCTGCCCACAGAACAATTAGGGGCATAAACGCCGCCACTGGCATATAGCGTACAATACCGACAATCGTACCAAACAAGCTCTCCATGCTGTAGAATGTCCCCATGGCAATGCCAATGGGAATACCAACTACTGCGGCAAACAAAAAACCAACTAGCACACGGGTAAAACTGGCGATAATATCAGTCAGTAACTGCTCTTCTGTCAACATTTTCCAGCCAGCTTTCAGGACAACCATCGGACTTGGCAAGAATCTTGGGTCTACTAATTCTTCATAGCTTAGGACGATCCAAACTAGCAGGGGTACTACTAAGGCAATGATGGTGAGAAAGATACTGAGCCAGCCAGGAAAGCCCTGACGGATACTCCAAAATACGGATGGTCGTAGGTAACGTTTGCGGGGAGAAGATATAGGTTGTGGCACAGGGGTCTTAAGTGACAGCAAATTTAGGTAATGTTTCTCTACAATGTTTCTAAAGCGGCTTTGACAAATTTGGGTTCCAGGAATTGCTCCATATCAGGAATAGTATCAATCTTGCCTTGGTTTGCCAAAAATATCGCCACATCCATCAACGGCGACCGTAAGTAGGAATCACTCTGCTTATTTCCTAGCATCTCCAGATTGGCACGAGCGTCTGGGATACTAATGCCTTTTAGATCAGCAGCTAGGGCATCCGGCTTAATTTTCAACTCCTTAGCTGCGATCGCTAACCCTTCCGATGGATATTGATTGAGAAACCCTAGTCCTTTGAAAACCCCTTTGACAAAGGCTTCCACCGCCTCTGGGTTAGCTTCGATATACTCAGTGGCAAACAGATAAACATCCGTAATCGCTGTTGGTATTTGGGACGAGTCATAGATAATGCGTCCATCAGGTTGAGCCAAGTTAGCCTGTTTTAGGAATGGTGCATAGGTAACAGCAATGTCCACATTCCCCACCTGGTAAGCTGCTGCTGCTCCGGCTGGATCCACA
>NZ_JAAHHE010000118.1:0-18900 GCF_010692525.1 Moorena sp. SIO3B2 | reverse complement strand
CAGGTACTCCTGCTACACAACCTACGCTTAAAAAGGCAGTAGCACCAAAGTAAGTATTCAGCTATCAGCTATCAGCTATCAGCTCTCAGCTTTTGAATAAGCGATGCAGAGGTGCGACCCGTGGCGAATTTAATTCGACGACTGTAAGCGCACCATTACGGTCTTGGGGAGGCAGTGCCGCCAAAGGGGGTTCCCCCCACTCGCGGTCTGCCATGGTTTCCCCCACTCGCGCTTGGGATCAAGACAACAAGTAAGCATTGGAATAATGCTGAGTGAAGTCCCAGGGTCGTTCGCACAGCGTGGCCAAACGCGCACGCGTGGCCGAAAGGCCAAGGCCAAAGCCTTTGCCAAAAAGCACCTCAAGTAGCGTGAGCCTTTAGCTGACGGCTGACGGCTGACGGCTGAATGCTTAGGCACCAAAGATCGCTAAATAGTGAAGTTTCATCAGATTATCTATCTCGTGGAAACATTACTCTATTTGCTATTATGTCTAGTCTTCGGTGGCAGTAGTCTGAGTTTTGGTTAAGAAATTTACTGAGTAATTCTAAACTCTAGCTCATTAAAAATTTTATCCATTAATATATCCCAAAATTGGTAAGTTAAGTAAATTTTAATATTTGGCTCAGGTTCTATTAATCTATTATCAATATCATCTAGATTAGTCACATACTATTTTATTAGTTTGGTTGAGTTTAAAATAACAATTTATGAGACAGTAATGGCTGTAATAGTGTTGTAAAATTCAAGGGGCAAATAATTGCTATAACCTTTATAATACCACACTTTTTAATGTCCTATTCCCTATTCCCTGCCCACAGCGCTATACCTGTTTTTAGACATGACAGTTCCCAAAGTGAGCTACCCAAACTCTAGGTGTTCTTCTAACAAACAAGTTTTTAGGTTACGAGCCGCAACGGTCGTGATGCTGATTCTAGTTACTAGTTTTAGTGCGATCGCTTTAGCTTGGTTGACTGGTCAGGGGCAGATTACCCAGCTATTTGCTCAGCTGCATGTCTGGCAAAGAAACCCACCGATGTGGCTGGAAGCACCAATGGTGACTCAGCAGCACTACTTATTGCTACCAACGATTATTTTAATGGTTGTTGTCCTGGGGGTCACGAAAATCTCTCCCCGTCCTCGCACTTGGTCTAGAAATCTAGTGGTGGGGATTTTGCTAGCACTATTGGCACGATATCTGCTCTGGCGAATCTTCTCTACCCTGAATTTAGTGGATCCCCTTAATGGTTTCTTTAGCCTAGGATTATTTTTCCTGGAAATGTTGTTGCTAACCAGCAGTATTATCCAGCTATTTTTAATGTTAAGGGTCAAAAACCGTAGCGCTCAGGCTTCCCAGTTATCATTAGATGTTATTTCAGGAAGGTTTAATCCTTCTGTAGATATCTTTATCCCAACCTATAATGAACCCTGTTTTATTTTAAAGCGAACAATTATGGGTTGTCAAGGCATAGATTATGACAACAAAAAGGTTTATTTACTAGATGATACTAAACGTCAACATGTTAAAGAGCTAGCTGCTGAATTGGGGTGTAACTATATCACTCGTCCAGATAATTCCTATGCCAAAGCAGGAAACTTAAACCATGCTATTCCAAAAACCTCAGGGGATTTGATTGTATTCTTCGATGCGGATTTTGTACCAACTAAAAATTTTCTTACTCGCACCGTAGGCTTTTTTAAAAAAAGTAATGTGGGATTAGTCCAAACTCCTCAAAGCTTTTATAACCCTGACCCGATTGCCTACAATTTAGGTTTAGAAGATGTGCTACTACCAGAAGAAGAGGTATTTTATCGTCAACTTCAGCCCATCAGGGATGGTGCTGGCGGTGTGGTTTGTGCCGGAACTTCCTTTGTTGTGAAACGTGATATTATAGAAGCGGCTGGTGGTTTTGTAACCGATTCTTTGACTGAAGATTACTTTACTGGTATTCGGATAGCAGCAATGGGTTACCAGGTTATTTATTTAGATGAAAAACTTAGTGCTGGTTTAGCCGCAGAAAATATTGCTGCCCATGTAGCTCAACGATTGCGGTGGGCTCAAGGAACATTACAGGCATTTTTTATTGATGCCAACCCTCTAACTATTCCGGGGTTAAAACCGATCCAAAGACTGGCGCATTTAGACGGATTACTACATTGGTTTACCGGTTTATCTCGCTTCGGATTCCTGTTAATGCCTCTAGCTTATTCCTTTCTAGGGGTGATTCCCTTACAAGCAACGGCTGCTGAATTGTTGTATTTCTTGCTACCTTATTATCTGATACAGCTCACGGTTTTTTCCTGGTTAAACCTCCGTTCCCGGTCAGGGTTGTTCTCGGATATTTACTCATTGCCTTGGTGTATTCCTCTGAGCTTGACAGTGATAAAAGTTATGCTCAATCCTTTTGGCAAAGGATTTAAGGTAACACCCAAAGGGGTAAAACGCGATCGCTTTGTGTTTAACTCCAAGTTGGGATTACCTTTGATTATCCTATTTATCGCTACAGCAGTGAGCCTATGGCAAAATTTGAGTACTTCTATGATGTATTGGGGGAGTGGGATATCAGCTACTGACGCTCAGATGATTCAAGGTCTGAGTCTAGGTTGGATTTGGAGTATCTATAACCTGATCATGTTGGGTATTGCTTTATTGATTGTACTGGATGTCCCCAATCCTGACCTTTACCAGTGGTTCAAGTTGCGCCGAGTGGTGCGGCTTGAGATCGGAAATCAGACCGTCTGGGGTATGACCACCAAGATTTCAGAAATTGGTGCTCAAGTGGCTTTGACCGAGGTGGCTGATTTACGATTCGATACCGGAAACACTGCCACTGAACCGTTGCCAGTGACACTAGAGATGATCGAGGAAAAGCTAAAGTTGTCAGGAGTAGTTACTGAAATTGACAACAGTGGTGAGGAAGCTACTCTACGGATTATGTTTGACCCATTAACTCTCCAAGAGCATCGCACTTTGGTAGAGATGCTCTTTTGCCGTCCGGGTCGATGGCAGCGACGGGAAAGTCCATCAGAAATGCGATCGCTTTTACTGTTGTTTAAGATTTTGCTGAAACCCCGAGTACTATTTGATCGCCAGGGTAGGAGTTGAGAAACTATCAACACTTTACTAGTGCCTATTTATCATAATTCTGGCGGGGTGACCATAGTAGCTAGAATCATAGTAGCTAGAAACTAGACATAATCAATTGATCTAAATCACTAGCAACAATTCGAGAAATCCTTCCCAGTTAAGCTCTTTGCCTCCAATTCGCTGTTGCAAAAAGGTCACTTCATCCTCTGAAAGGGGAGGCTGATCCACACTGGCTAACACGACATTCATTTCGTCTAGCTCAACCACTCCATTCTTATTTTTATCAATGGGAATAAAGTATGTGGCAAACTCATTAAGTCTCGACATCAGACGACGGTGGCGCAGCAGCAATTCCCCAAATTCCTCGAAGCCTATTTCTCCGCTGTTATCCACATCCATGCTGGAAAAGACAAAGTTGAGTTCATCGTCACTGATGCTATGCCCCGCCTGCTGGAAGTGATAGCTAAGTTCTTCCAAAGACAAGCTACCGCTTTGATCCCGGTCGATAGCATCAAAGATGTAACGCAGGTCACCTTTGAGCTCTTGGGGTGCTTTATCAAATAATACCTTGTGATGCTGCCCAAGCATGGCTCCCTGCAACTGCCGACGGAAGGCCGAAATCACTTCCTTGGCTGTGAGGTAGCGGAATCGATGTTCTTCGGGGCTAGCAATGGAGTAGGGTGCAACAGGCACCAAGGAAGAAAGCGATCGCTGTAAGATTACGAAGCAGGCATAAGTACCCAGATGAAAGGAAAGAGCCAAAATTGGCAGTTTCAAGGGTGTCATTACCAGACTCAGCAGCCAGGCAATCAGGGCTGCCCCAAAGGCTCCA
This sequence comes from Moorena sp. SIO3B2, assembly GCF_010692525.1. NCBI lineage: Bacteria > Bacillati > Cyanobacteriota > Cyanophyceae > Coleofasciculales > Coleofasciculaceae > Moorena > Moorena sp. SIO3B2. The sequence goes on along the minus strand of NZ_JAAHHE010000118.1, from coordinate 14,983 downwards.
CCACTTGCAAACAAAAGGCTTCGTCGATTAGGGGTATAGAAAATGCCGCCAATAGCAATTGCCGTTAATGCTGAGTTGTATCCCCACAGTCCAGCGTACAGCACATTGAGATTTACCCCCAGTACCATGCCAGTGACCAAACCAATAACCGACCCTAAAACCGCAATCAGGGCTCCCATGGGGCTACACAAGGCCAAGGCAATGATAATTAACAAGGCAGATACTAAGCTGCCTGAAAAAAAGATTTGACCAATTCCGGTGATTAGGCCGGATAAAATGCTTACCCCATCTAGGGATTCAGCTGGGTTAGGGAAGGGCGGTGGTGCCCCTAATTCAAAGAAGGGTTGCGGAACGTAGAGGGCAATTACCAGAAAGCTGTACGTGACGATGTGAAATGGCACTCCCATAGAGGGCAGCCCTAAATAAACGGCCATCCATAGCCCGATATACTGCATCAATACTGTGCTCAGGGCTGCACAAATGATAACCGCCAGTACCCAAAGCAAGTTTCCAGTACCATTGCCCCAAGTGCCAAACGTTCCTAAAGCCAGCCCCACTAAGGCTCCGTTTAAGCCAAAAATCCCATTGCGAATACTGGCGCGATCAAGACCCATCAAATAGGCCGTCCAGGTTGCCACAACAACTCCGACAACTAGCATCAAGGCTACCCAGGGCGACTGAAGAAAAACCGCAAGAGTAATGAGTAGTCCAGTGATAGGATTATTGGCAAACCCGACCTGACCAATACCCCGTAAACTAGCATTGATAAAATCTAACAGCGGACGCCGCTCCCAGGCTTGGTTGAGGTCTTGCAGAGTTCCCATGATGGGCAAGGGATGCCGATGAGAGGTTTTCTCTGACTTCAATAAACGAGATAACAACTCATGGAGGGGCAAAGGTTGAGGTTTATCTTGAGAAATTTCAGATGTTTGAGACATGGTAAATTGATGCTTTTCTTGGGTGAGATCGACTCCTGTGCGGCTATTTCTTGAACAGGGCTAAAACCTTAAGGATGTGGTTTGTGCTCAGGACTGAATTGCTCTAAATCAGTTCATAAAATAGTTTTAGAAAACGATCAGTATCAACATCCAAACAGGCTTCTACATTGGGAGGATAGGTGGCTTCATCCCGACGATCGCGCAGATCGGCCAGGGACATACCAGAGGTAAATTTTCCTTCAGTTTCTACCACCATATAGACCGATTCTGTAGAAACCAGGCTCGGATCAATGGCAACACCCACAGCTAATGGGTCATGCAGGTAGCAGCCGTGGAAACCTTCGTTGTCTCGATAGAATGCCATATAAATGCCCGTGCAATCGGCAATGAACTGAGCCACGGCTGTTCGCGTAGCGTGGCCGAAAGGCCACGGATGTTTCTGAGCGTAATTCTCTACATCTTTTCGGGGAAGGGGTGCCTTCATAGCCACATCCAAACCCACCAGGGTCAGGGGAATGCCCGATTCCATTACCATTTGGGCTGCATCAGGATCCACAAAGAAGTTAAACTCGGCAGCAGCTGAAATGTTGCCCGGAACCTTCACCGCTCCACCCATGATCACGATGCGGCCTACCTTTTGCAGGGTGGTGCGATCGCGCTGCAGAGCTGTTGCAATATTGGTCAATGGTCCTAGAGCCACAATGGTCAAGTCGCTGCCATATTCCTGGGCGGCTTTCAGCAATACATCAACAGCATCTTCTGAAGAAGGCTCCATGGTAAGTTGGGGATAGCAAGGGCTGCCATCAGCATTTTTGAACTGATCCAGTTCTCCCAGTCCATCGGAGCCATGAATGCCTGCAGCATTGAAGGGAGGACGTACCAGAGGTTTTTCACAGCCTTTTGCCACCAGGGGAGGCTGGTTTGGTTGGACAATGTCAATCACCCGCAACACATTATTGGCAGCTTGATGAACATCAATATTGCCAGCTAACACGGTGACTGATTTGAGCTCAATTTGTTCACAATTCAGGGCCATGATAATCGCGAGGGCATCATCAACACCCCCATCAGTATCGATAATCATGGGACGGGCTTGGGAATTAACCATTGTATTCTCCTTACATTGCTAACGATGCCAGCTCATCCATCGACACCATACCATCTTTATCGACATCCAATACCTCAAACATCAGGCTGATTAATCCTTTCTGGGTGCGGCCTGTCCGTTCTGCCAATGCTGCCCGTAGTTCTGGCGGGGAAATATAGCCATCCTGATTTTGATCGAGAAAGGCAAAGGCATTTTTGACACCCTGTTTTAGCTCTTCTCTGGTGATTTCCCCATCGCCATCGGCGTCCCATTGCTCATAATTAATCAGGACTCTCCAGGCATCTTTCATGGAGCTTTCCATAATCAGGTTTTTGCCAGGTAGACATTGCTCCAAAGGGGGAGCACCACCGTTTGCTTTAACATAATCTAGCAACGGTTTGATTTCATTAAGCCCCGTCAGCAAGAATTGATAAATACCGAGGGTGTACATTTTTTGGGGGTCAAATGGGGTGTGGTTAATGCTAACAATTTTCAGACTGGGGTAGTCTTCAACTACTACATCAAAATCAGCATGGAGAAAATTGGGTGCTTCCCGATCGGGGGTGCTGCGAGTTTCGGTAATGGCCTCTTGTAAGACGTACCCAGGCACCTGAATCAAGGCAATTTCGGTGTCAAATGGCAGCTCTTCTAACAAATCCCCATAGGTAAATCCTGCTCCTTTTTCATAGTCTCGCTTACCTCGAACGCATCCTCCCTGGAGCATCACTAGATCGACATTATTCAAGCTTTTCTTGATATAAGAACATAGGGTTGAGGCCACTTTTTCGGGTTGGAATCGCGTCCGTTTAGAGGACATGGATTCTTTCACATCAAAAATTTCCACATCCATCAGCGAACCTAGAAAATTTTGGGTAATTTCTACAAACATTTGGGCGTTGGGATCGGCATCAAAATGGCTGGCTGGCAACAGATGAACAGCACTATGGCACTGCTCGGAAGCATCCCACCACACATCAACAACCACCACATTAGTAGCATCAGCACCAGCCTTAACAATCAGACTCCGCTCAATTTTCTCAATATAAATCTCATGCTCGTGCCCCCCAACAATTACAGGAACCTTACCACTAAGTTGGTGATCTTGCTGGATCTCCGTGGCTAGCTCCCGATCTTCGGCAATGGTCTGATGGGTCAGTGGAATCAGCATAGTTGCGTCATTGGAACACTTAGACCAGGTTTCCTTTAAAGCATCAAAGATGGGTTGAATGGTTAGGTTCGTCCCTGGTCTGAAAATATCGGTATTGTTAGTGCAAAATCCAGCAAAGGCAACTCGATGGGAACCTACTTCAACAATTTCATATTTTGGTAGTGGCTGACCACTGGCATCCACAATTGGCAAGTCCAAGATGTTGCTATTTAAGCATTTTCCTTCGTAGGTTTTGAAACGCTCACCTAGGACATCCAGGCTGACATCGAATTCATGGTTGCCAAAGCAAATATAATCAATGTTGACTACCTTGAGCACGTCCAGCATGGCTTTACCGCCATCTAGTGAGGTAATCAAACAAGGAGAGAGAAAGTCTCCGCTGAGGCAGGCAATCACCACGGCATCTTCCGATGTTTCCTTTAGGGATTTAATCACTGTTTCCACGTAGGGATAATTCTTGATGTCGTAAACATCATTGATCGAAATGATTCTGAGATAGTTGCCCACCGCCTCTCGGGGTTTCGGCAGATACAATCGAGGAGTTGTCATGACGGTAAGTAATTTTTAGGTTTCAGTAATTTTATCTAGAAAAATGATAAACAAAGAGATCAGCAAAAATTATAATTAAAATCTTAAGAATGACACTGATGCCAGTGACGGCGTTGCTGAATACACAGATGCATCGGGAGCAGGCACCGGAACATCTAAAGACTTGAGGTTTGGTCGTGATTTAGGACTACCTGTAGTCTATAAATACTTATTTCTTTAACGTGCCTGTCCTGCTTATTACCACCTTAGTTTTTTTTCAAAAAAACTTAAAAAGAATTACAATTAAGAGTTTGTAACTACAATAACTAAAGTTCCCTGGTCTGAAGTTCTCGAAAACTGCGGCGAAGTCTACTTTACTTACCCATTAGCAGCCGTGCCATAGGATAGCAATCCGTGTAGAATTGTGATAATTTTTGATTTGATCGGAAGTTCCCTACTCCCTACTCCCTACTCCCTACTCCCTACTCCCAGTTCCCTTTGCTAGATAACTAATCTAGCTACATAAGTAATCTAACCAACTTGATCTAAAATGCAAGCAAGCTTAAGCAGCGGAAGCTCATGTCAGCTGATCGCGTGAGGCCGTTGTATATCTAAAAAACAAGACCAAGAAAAAACTTATGCCTAAATGGAGTTCTCTGGTACTAGCCACTCTAGTATTAGTTGCACCCTTAACAGCCTGTGAAGGAGGTGGGACAAGCGCTAAACAAAGCCGCTTAGATATAGTTAAGAGCCGTGGCAAGCTGATTTGTGGTGTTGACGGTGGCATTCCCGGATTTAGCTTTGTGGATGGGAGCGGTAACTACTCCGGGCTAGATGTGGATGTCTGTAAAGCAGTTGCTGCTGCTTTGTTTGATGACCCAAAAGCAGTAGAGTACCGTAACCTTGACTCCACGGAGCGATTTCCCGCCGTCCGGAATGGTGAAGTGGATATGCTCTCGCGCAATACCACTTGGACTCTTAGCCGAGATAGCTCTACCAATAACTTAGAATTTGCCCCTACTACCTTTTATGATGGTCAGGGCATGATGGTGCGCAAAAACAGTGGGATTAAGACACTCAAAGATTTTAAAGGAAAATCCGTCTGTGTGGAAACTGGAACCACTACTGAGTTGAATTTAACCGACAAGATGCGGGAAGCAGGTGTCGAATTTGAGCCAGTGGTATTTCAGAAAGCAGACCCTGCCTATACTGCCTATAACGAAGGACGTTGTGACGGCATGACTTCTGATAAATCCCAACTATTGGCCAAACGTAGCACTCTGCCTAAGCCTGATGATCATATACTTCTAGATGTTACTATGTCCAAGGAACCCTTGGGACCAGTAACTGTTAATAATGACTCCGCTTGGTTTGATGTAGTTAAGTGGGTGACCTTCGCCTTAATTGAAGCCGAAGAGTTAGGGATTACTAAGGCGAATGTGGCACAAATGAGTAACAGTCCTAACCCGACTGTCAAACGCTTCGTGGGTGTTGAAGGTGACTTAGGCAAAGGTCTCGGTTTAGAAAATGATTTTGCAGCGCGAGTGATTAAGCACGTGGGTAACTACGGCGAAGTCTATGACCGTAACTTGGGTAAAAATTCTCAGTTCAAACTCAATCGGGGTCTGAATGACCTCTGGACTCGTGGGGGTATTTTGTATTCTCCACCCTTCCGTTAAGGGATTGTTAACTGTTTCAGGTTGAAGGTTGAAGGTTGATTGGTTGTTCGCGTAGCGTGGCCAATAGGCCAAGGTTGATTGGTTGTTCGCGTAGCGTGGCCAATAGGCCAAGGTTGATTGGTTGTTCGCGTAGCGTGGCCAATAGGCCAAGGTTGATTGGTTGTTCGCGTAGCGTGGCCAATAGGCCAAGGTTGCAGGTTGAATGTTGAAAGTTGGCTGTTAACAGTAAACCTAAAACCTAAGAGGATCTTTGAGAAGTACCAAATGTTTGGCATGAGCCACGATTATCCCCGAAATCTGGGAGACTTTGAGCCAAATTAACCCCAAAGGGGGGCTAGGGAGCGGTTTCGAGTAGCATCCAACACTTTGAAAACTGCCTCTAAAACCTAAAATCTGTAACCTAAAACCTAAAACCTTTAACCAACCTACAACCTCCAACCTTCAACCAACCTGCAACCTTCAACCAACCTCCAACATTCAACCAACCTCCAACATTAAACCAACCTCCAACATTAAACCAACCTCCAACCTTCAACCAACCAACCTTCAACCTTCAACCAACCAACCTTCAACCTTCAACCAACCAACCTGTAACCTTCAACCTAAACAACTAACCAATGACAAGCAATATAGGTCAAAAGCCTCCTTTGTGGCGGGATGACCGATTTTGGCGCATTGCCATACAAGTCCTATTTGTGCTGGTGGTGATTGGGGTCGTGGCATGGCTAGGCACCAACTTAAGCCGAAATATTCAGCAACAAGCGATTAAATTGGGGTTTGATTTTCTCCAAGATCAAGCCAAATTTGGTATTGGCGATACTCCCATTCCCTACAAACCCACTGACCCCTATAGCTATGCTTTATTGATCGGACTGGCCAATTCATTGCGGGTGATGGTGTTTGGGATTATCCTGACAACTATTGTTGGTATTACCGCCGGGATAGCTAGTTTTTCTGACAATTGGCTAGTGAGTAAGCTGAGTCTGGTGTATGTGGAAGTGGTGCGCAATACACCACTGCTGCTGCAATTGCTATTTTGGTACTTTGGGGTTTTCTTCCAACTGCCAAAACTGTCGGAAAAAATTCAGTTACCTGGGTCGATATTTTTGAGCAAGCGGGGAATTTATATTCCTTGGCCCCCCTTCACCACCCAGCTGTTTCTGTGGTTGGTGGTTTTGCTAGTCGGTGCGATCGCAGCAGTTTTCATCTGGCAGTGGCGCACTAAAGTGATGGTAGAACAAGCACAATCCGGTCAGCCCCAGTTAATTGCTTTAATTGCGATCGCAATTGCTGCTGTCTTAATTATCATCATCGGTTTTGGTTGGCAAAGACCGCAAGAAGTTATCGACACAGGTAATATTGAAGGCGGACTCCGGCTAACTATTGAGTTCTGTGCCTTACTAGCTGGTCTAGTCTTTTACACAGGTGCGTTTATCGCGGAAATTGTCCGAGCTGGAATAGAGTCAGTACAGAAGGGACAGTGGGAAGCAGCAAGATCTTTGGGACTGAAGTCAGGCTTAGCTATGCGGTTAGTTATTTTTCCCCAAGCCTTGCGGGTAATTATCCCTTCCCTAAACAGCCAGTATATGAACCTAGCCAAAAACTCTAGTTTAGCATCTGCTATTGGCTATCCAGATATCTACTCTATTGCTCAAACCACCTTCAACCAAGCGGGTCATGAAATCGAAATAATCGTGGTGATCATACCCCTGACCTATCTAACCATTAACCTGATCATTTCTTTCGTAATGAACCTATTGAATCGGACAGTTCAATTGCAGGAAAGATAATTGGTTAACTGTTGACTTATAACTAGATAATGACTACTGTTAATTCTCAACCTCCTGAACTAGCACCACCCCCTGAACTACAGGTTAATCCAGTTACCTGGATAAAGAAAAATTTATTTAGTACTTGGTATAATAGCATACTAACGGTTACTGTTTTCGGTTTTCTATTCGTAACCGTAAAAGGCTTGATAACATGGGCAACGACTGAAGCCCAGTGGGATGTTATTAAGCTTAACTTCCGTCTATTTTTTGTAGGAACCTATCCCGCCACAGAAAACTGGCGTCCATGGTTGATTCTGGGGATTATTGTATTCCTCTCCGGGATAACTTGGGGAGTTTTAGCAAGAAATGTTCCTACTCTATTTAGTCGCAATGTGTTAATAGCTCTTGTGATCAGTGGTGCTATCTTAGTGCTATTTCCAGTAGCAATTCCCTATCGCTTATTGCTCTTAGGAATAGTAGTGTTACTGGTAGCTAGTGCTTGGGGAGCACAACAGGTTGCTAAGACTCAACCGAAATTGGGGAATTGGTTACCTTTAGCTTGGTTTATTGCTTTATTAATCTTCCTGTGGCTTCTGGGAGGAGGACTCGGACTAAAACAGGTATCCACTAATCAATGGAGTGGTTTACTGCTGAATGTCTTAGCCGCAGTGGTCAGTATTTTAATCTGTTTTCCCCTAGGTGTATTACTAGCCTTAGGACGACAAAGTACCTTACCAGTTGTGCGCGGCTTCTCTATCCTTTACATTGAACTAATCCGAGGACTACCTCTGATTGCGATTTTGTTCATGGGACAAGTAATTATCCCACTATTTCTACCACAAGGAATGCGACCAGACCGGGTGTTAAGGGCAATAATCGGTCTGACTTTATTTAGTGCTGCTTACTTAGCAGAGAATGTACGAGGAGGACTGCAATCTATACCTACAGGTCAAATCGAAGCTGCCAAAGCATTGGGTTTAAATACTCCCCTATCCGTAGGGCTGATTGTGTTACCTCAGGCACTCAAAGCTGTTATTCCTGCTATTGTCGGTCAGTTTATTAGTCTGTTTCAAGACACAACTCTCCTATTTGTTGTAGGTCTAGTAGAGTTGCTTGGTATTGGTGATTCTATCTTTGCCCAAGCCAAATTTGAAACCCCCTATCAAGAAGTGTATCTATTCGACGGAGTCCTATTCTGGTTATTTTGTTACGCCATGTCCACAGCCAGCCGACGCCTCGAAAAACAATTGAATGTAGACCATTGAATCTAGATCATAGATAGATTAGGTACTAGCAAGGAAGATTGAAGGTTAAAGATTAGAGCCTTAACAAAGGAAAGCATAATTTATAATTGATAACCTGTAACTTTTAACCTGTAACCTACCCTTCACCTAAGGCCAAAGGCGAACAATCTCTAACCTTTAACCTTTAACCTTTAACCTTTAACCCAATCGAACCTTACTCAAGGGAAAAGAATTATGACAAATCAACAACCAATCACTGCTTCTCAAGACCCAGTCAATTCCGGAGATACCGAATCCATGATCATCGCTCAAGATGTTCATAAGTGGTACACCAGCAATCAATTTCATGTTCTGCGTGGTGTCAGTCTAGAAGTCAAGAAAAAAGAAGTAGTGGTGATCATGGGGCCTAGTGGGTCTGGTAAATCCACCTTTATTCGGACATTTAATGCTCTAGAAGACTATCAAAAAGGAAAAATTATTATTGATAACATTGAACTATCCCATGACTTGCGAAACATTGATACTATTCGCAAAGAAGTGGGGATGGTTTTCCAACAATTTAACTTATTTCCTCACCTCACTGTGCTGCAAAATGTTACCCTTGCTCCGATTTGGGTGCGGCGCTGGAAAAAGGCAAAAGCTGAAGAAATTGCCATGCAGCTGTTAGAGAAAGTCGGTATTCTCGAACAAGCTAAGAAGTATCCCGGTCAACTGTCAGGGGGACAACAGCAACGGGTAGCTATTGCCCGTGCTTTGGCAATGCAGCCTAAAATCATGTTATTTGATGAGCCTACCTCAGCTCTAGACCCGGAGATGGTGCGAGAGGTACTCGATACCATGCGATCGCTTGCTGATTCTGGGATGACTATGGTTTGCGTTACCCACGAAGTAGGTTTTGCTAGAGAAGTCGCAGACCGAGTGGTCCTAATGGCTGATGGGAAGTTGGTGGAAGAAAGTACACCCCAGGAATTTTTCAACAATCCTCAACATGAACGTACTAAGCAGTTTTTATCTCAAATTTTATAGATATATTTTTTATAAATATAGCCTTGCGCCCAGCACTAAATAGCCTTGAATAAGGTAAAGTAAATTTTCTTACCCCGACTCCCGACTCCCGACTCCCGACTCCCGACTCTACTCCCTACTCCCTATTAGGTATATAACCTTCGACAACATAATCCGATCCTAGCTGACGCCAACTGACTCGTTCTAAGGTTAGAGCATCAGTCATGAGTGTCAAGCCCAAATCTCCTACCGGTGAGGGACCACCGTGACCACCGATGATTTTTGGAGCAATAAAGGCTAAGATTTTTTGGACTGCACCATCTGCGATCGCATTTGCAGCTAAGATACCACCACATTCCCATAACACCCTCGAAAGCTGCCTGTCATATAAATATGCCATTACTCGAGAAGGAGTCAGGGGATTCAATACCACCACCTCTACACCCTGGTTGACCAGATGTTGATATAAATCTCCCTCAGTTCCGACCTCTGTAAACACCAACGTAGGCACATCATCCGTTTGCCAAACACGAGCATCTCTCGGTAAGTCGAGGGTGCGACTCATGATCACCCGTAGGGGATTCGGTGCGTTTGGATTGTGACTAGTCAAATTGGGGTTATCCTGACGCACCGTATTACCGCCCACAATCACTGCATCGCAAGCTGATCGTAGTTGATGCACCCAACTGCGGGACTTTTCCCCTGTAATCCATTTGCTGTGACCACTAGTAGCAGCAATTTTGCCATCTAAGGTCATGGCATACTTGAGAATTCCCAATGGACGCTGGTAAAGAATGCGATGAATAAAGCCTTCATTGAGCTGACGGCAAGCACTCTCTTCCACACCTACCACCACTTCAATCCCAGCCGCCCTTAACCGTTCAATACCTTTTCCAGATACCCGTGGATCAGGATCCACCATCCCGACCACTACTTTAGCGACTCCAGCCTTAATTAACGCTTCTGTACAAGGAGGGGTTCTACCATAGTGATTGCAGGGTTCCAGATTAACGTAAACTGTTGCGCCCTGGGCATTTTCCCCAGCCTCTGAGAGGGCAAACACTTCCGCGTGGGGTTGACCAGCAGCGGGATGAAACCCTTCCCCGACAATTTCCCCATTCCGGACAATTACACAACCCACTAAAGGGTTGGGTGTAGTACGTCCCAGGGCTTGCCGTGCTAGTTGGATGCACCGCTGTATCATGGCTTGCGCCAAAGGAGTTTCAGGAAAAGATGTCACAGGAGAGTTATCCATTGGTCTGTTACTATTCGTCTGTTACTATTGAAATGTTATTTGTAATCATTAATTACATTCATCAGCATTTAACTAACTTTACCTCTAAACATCAGCAAATCGAAATTGCTAACCAATAGCTCACGAACACTAATTACTTACAAACTAATTACTTAACTGTGGCACCTGCCAGAGTTTGATTATCTTTTTACCACCACTAGTAGCAATTGTCTGGCAATCAGGACTAATCGCAAAATATTCAATTGGATTTGGAAAACCATTTAGGGTATAGATTAGTTTTTCATTAGCAAAATCCCACACTTTTATGGTTTTATCTGCACTTCCACTGAACAACTTCTTACACTTAGCACCGATAGCTAATTCTTCCACATAATTGGTATGATCATTTAGACTGTTGACTTCTTCCCCAGTATCTAGATTCCAGACTTTGATAGTATTGTCAGCACTAGCACTAAACAATCGTTGTCCATCCGGACTTATGGCTAGAGAATTCACAAAGCTCTCATGACCTTTGAGAGTGTCGAGCTCTTCCCCAGTGTTGATATCCCAAATTTTAATCGTTTTATCGGCACTAGCACTAAATAGTTGTTGCTCATTCTGACTAATTAATAAAAAGTTAATTGAACTTTTATGACCTTGGATAGTGCGGATTTCTTGTCCCGTGTTGATATCCCAAATCTTAATTGTCTTGTCGGCACTAGCACTAAATAATTGTTGTCCATCCGGACTAAACGCTAGATGATTAATATAACTTTTATGACCTTGGATAGTGCGGATTTCTTGTCCCGTGTTGAGATCCCAAATCTTAATCGTCTTATCGGCACTAGCACTAAATAATTGTTGTCCATCCGGACTAATAGCTAGATAATTAACATAGCTATTATGACCTTCGAGAGTGTGGATTGCTTCTCCCGTGTTAAGATCCCAAATCTTAATATTTTTATCGGCACTAGCACTAACTAATTGTTGTCCATCCGGACTAATTACTAGATAATTAACCCAACTTGAATGACCAGTGAAAGTTTTAGTGTCAACTACAGATAATTCTTGAGCATATATTTCTTGATATTTTCTCAGGGAAGCATTATAGGATTTATACAATAGCCAACCACCAGCACCAAATAATCCAACCACCAGAGCCAATATCCCTCCTAACCACCATCTTCTTCTTGGGGGTTTTACAAATTCCGTTTCTATAGAAATATTGGGTTGAGATTTAGTTTTAAAGCTTTGGTTGGTTGTACTCCCTTCTATATTAGTATTAGCCTTTGAAATACTAATCAAAGAGTAAATATTAGCTAGATCATTTAAAATTTGCTGAGTCTTCTGAGGTCGAGCTGCTGCGGTTGGTGCCATCAAACTATCAATAAAGTCTGCTAGCTGCTCAGATATTTGAGGAGCATGATCACGCCAATGAAATTGATCATTTAACGGATCATAAACACTCTGATCTGTGACTGATTTGCCAGTCAGTAAATAAACAAAGGTTCGCCCCAGAGCATAAAAATCGGACTGTGGGACTGCATAGCCTTTTTCTTGCTCTGGGGGAGTATAGCCATGGGAACTAATCTTGGTAACACTGCCTCCACCACCGATTTCCGCTAGGTAGGTATAGGTCAACTCTCTAGCGGTGCCAAAGTCAATCAATACCAGTTGCCCATTGGCACGGAGCATGATGTTTTCTGGCTTGATATCGCGATGGAAATAGTTTTCTTGGTGAACAAGATGCAAAATCTCTACTATCTGCTTTAACCATTTAAGGGCTTGCGGTTCTAAAATCGGGTGATTGCCCTGTTGCCTCATCCACTGCTTCAAGTTAAGTCCATCAATTTTCTCCATGATGATGCAATGCAGGGGCTCCTTACTATGTCTAGGAAAAAACTGAAAGTAGCCCTCTGGATCGATTTGAGGGATACCGGGATGAGTCAGCTGGCTCAATACAGCTGCCTCTTGGCGAAATAGTTCAATAATTTTGGATTTCGAGTTGTGCTCCGGCTTAAGGACTTTTAGAATTTTTGGTACTGCCCCGTTGTAAGCTTCGTAAACCTTACCAAAGCCACTTTGGTCACTCAACAGGCGCATCACCCGATAGCGACCTTGTAATAACAAATCTGAGCCACAATGGCGACAAACCAGATTCGTCATGTTCCCTGGGTCATCTGGCTGAAGACACAGGGGATTGATACAGTAGCTCATGCCTAGCTACAAAAAGATAGTGGTCTTATCCCAATATTAGGATGGGGGTCTTGAATTAATCTACTCAAAGCAATATTTTCGCTCATTACGCCCCTAGTAGCTCAACAGCAGGAGTGAACAGATCAATATATAGGTTTTTATAGAGTCAGCTAGCAAGCAAAACTACCCACATTCATGGGGGAGATGTAGCCAGCGGTAGGAGCTTTTAAGCTCCGTGATGCTCTCTGTGATTCTCAATATAACGCCTAACTGTTTCAGAGCTGACGTTACCGGCAGTACTGACAAAATAACTTCGAGTCCAAAGGGAAGGGAGTCTAAGCAGGATTGGAAACTCTTGTCTGAGATATCTTGATGACCTTCCCTTAACTCGATTTACTACGTCTTTGGCAGATAGGCAAGGGTAGGCATTAACAAACAGATGAACGTGGTCAGGCTGGATTTCAAGGCTGATTAACTTGCAGTCGAGGTCTGTACAAGACATCTCAGGGCTGGCTAGTTAACAGTGACGCTAACGGAGCCGCAAACATAATCACAAAGGTAGCCACAAGGTTAGGCATCGACCTAACTAGAGTGGGTAGGGCTGTTTTGACTCAGCCGAGACGAATACAACTGTATGCTTCCACAACCTCAGTATAAAGGTCTGAAGAATCCCCCATCTTTCAAGTGGGGGAGAAGTCAAATGCTAGTACAAAGTGGCGGTCATGGAATGCAATTGTTGCCTAATTTTGCCTAAGTGCTGCTCCAGTTCCTTAGGAAAAAAGTTACCTTTATTTATTTAACTATTTATAGTTGCAATTAAACTATCAACCGTCAACCGTCAACATCCTTTCCCGACAGACTACAATATCGTATCAATTCAATGTCCCCTCAAGCAGGTGGCAATCTACACTAAAACTGGTACATTGTAAAGAAGTATGTCAAAAAGCCCAGCCCAGCCAAGAACTAATCTATGAACTGTGTTGCTGCCCCAGACAGGCAATTATCCCGATTTTCCCTGCCTCAAAATACAGTCCCCTACTTGCAACAACTGACCATATTCTGTGATTTTGACGGTCCCATTGTTGATGTTTCCAATCGCTACTACAGCACGTACCAGCTAGCACTAACCGATACTCAAGGGTTCTACCAAGCTCAAGGTATAACCTTACCAATCCAGACCATGAGTAAACAGCAGTTCTGGCACATGAAGCAAGAACGCATCCCTGACGAGGAAATTGCCATGCGCTCAGGGTTACGAGGAGAGCAAATCGATTTCTTCTTGGGGCGTGTGATCAAGATTGTGAATGAATCTGCCTTATTGAACAAAGATCAGCTGCAACCAAACCTAAACTGGGCCTTAGCTTTGCTGCATTCTTATGGCATCCGACTCGTTCTGGTGACATTGCGTTCCACATCTCAGGTCAAACAGATATTGAGCAATTACGGTTTAACTCGTCTTTTTAGCAGCATTTATGGCACAACAGAAAACCACCATGCTTATCAAAACTATGCTCAGGTTAAACAGGAACTTCTCCAACAAGCCCTCTGTGACCATAGTACTTCATCCTACACGGAACAATCTCTGTTAGCTGAACCATCGGTATCTGCTTGGATGATTGGTGATACAGAAGCCGATATTCTCGCAGGACAAGCCCTCTCAATTCCCACCATAGCTCTTACCTGTGGCATTCGTTCTGAATCATATCTCAAGCGGTTTGAACCTACTCATATCTGTAGCGACCTACTTTGTGCCACCTCTTATCTATTAGAACTCTCTAGAGCTGTTGGCTCTACCGAACTTGCTATGTAAAAGCGATGCAGTGGCTCTACGGGCGTTTCCCGCACTCGCGCTTTGCATCAAGACACTGTTAGGAAATAATTAGTATAATCCTGATTGAGCGGGAGTTTTAGTTTTTGATAGAATAATTTTTTATAAATCAACCGCTCAATGATAATTAGTGAGCAATAAGCGCGGTTTTATGCATAATAGGTTCGGTAGAGCCATAACCTTCAACCTTCAACCTTCAACCTTCAACCTTCAACCTTCAACCTTCAACCTTCAACCTTCAACCTTCAACCTTCAACCTTCAACCTTCAACCTTCAACCTTCAACCTTCAACCTTCAACCTTCA
>NZ_JAAHHE010000117.1:0-19132 GCF_010692525.1 Moorena sp. SIO3B2 | reverse complement strand
GCAGACCAAACCGGCCAACGGGCGTCACGGCTTAGGGCTCTAATACCTCTTTCTGCTTTGGTATAGTAATCCCTTGCCCGTTGAATTTGGAAACGCATCAGTTCCTGCCAACGGTCATCAACCACACCTTTGAACAAATCATCCTCAGTGTAATTAAACCGTTCCATATCTTCTAAGGGTATGTAAATACGACCTCGTCTAGCATCCTCTCCAATATCTCGGAGGATGTTAGTTAGCTGATTGGCAATTCCTAATGCGATCGCTTCTCCCACCGGATTATAGGAGTTTGTTTGCTGATCCCAGGGTGCTTTACTAGTGGAGTTGTCAACCCCCAGTACAGCACTAGACATTAACCCCACCGTACCCGCCACCCGATAACAGTAAAGATTCAGTTCATCAAAGGTTTCATAGCGACTACGGTAGAGATCCATCTGCTGACCGGCAATCATATCCCGAAAGGGTTGAATATCTATGGGAAACCGTTCTAGGGTATCGACCAAAGCCACATCATAGTCATCGATGGGATGTCCCGCAAAAATAGATTGCAGATGTTCTTCCCAGTGTTCTAGGGTTTCAGGGGTGGTTAAAGCCGCCTGGGGACCATCAACTAGTTCATCAGTTCGTCTGCACCAGACGTATATTGCCCAGATGGCTCGACGTTTGGCTTCTGGCATTAGTAAGGTGCCAAGATAAAACGTCTTAGAGTACTTCGCAGTAATCTGGCGGCATAATTCGTAGGATTTTGACCGGGAGGCCAGGTTTCTCATGGGCTGAGATTTGGGCAGTTGGAGCATTCTTAGCAACGTTGGAGATTGGAAGCTTTCAACTTTCATCCTTCAGCCCTCAGTACTCGCCCTTGGCATGGGTGAAGAGACTAACGGGGTGTCAATCTCTGGTTTCTGATTGCCGGCTAGTGGTTGAGCGCTGGTTTGTGAAAGCCTAGTGCTGTTGTTATTTATTGCCTGCGATGTCAGCTTACCAGAAAGTACGGCTCCTTCCATACTTGCTAGGTAACGTTGCATGGTGTAATCCCCGCTTAGGAAGAAATTGGCAATGGGTGTTTCTTGGGACGGACGGTGGTTCTGGCGTCCTGGTGTTGCTTTGTATACCGAACGGGGAGTCTTAACCACGTGGTATTTTAGCAGTTGAGCTGAGTTATCAGTACCAAAATGCTTGGGAAACAGTTTCTCCAGTTCTGCTAGGGTGGCATTAACAATTTCGAGATCGGATTTGCCAATCCAATCTTTAGCAGGCGCTAAGACCAATTCCAACATTGAGCGGTCGGGATTAGCGTACTCTTTGCAGGTATTGCTCATGTCAGCATAGACACTAAGCAGGGGTGATCGGGAAAATAACAGATGGTCAATATCCGTCAGCTTGCGGTCAAACCACATCTGCAGGTTAATTACCGGTACCCCCTCTAGCCCATCCAGCTGTTTGAAAAATTCCATTTCACCCCAAGGTTTGGGGATCATCAGCTTTAAAGGGTCTACCGGCATAGCTGATACATAAGCATCCGCTGTGAGAACTTGATCGGGCGCTCCATTCAATCCCCGGATCAAGAACCCACTGACAGTGTTGTCTGAATTGAGTAAAAATTCTTTAACTGGGGCATTCAAACGTACTTCTCCATCCCGCTGTGTGATATAATCAACTATTGGTTGACATAGTCGCTCGGTGGGAGAACCATCCAAGAATGCCATCTTGGAACCGTTCTTTTCCTGTAGGAAGCGGTTAAGAGCAGTCAAAATTATAGTAGACGAAATTTCATCAGGCCCAATAAAGTTTAGTGCCTTAGACATGGCGATGAAGACTTCCTTCTCTACTCGCGGTGGTACGTTCTGTTTTTTCAGCCATTCGGAGAAGGAGTATTTGTCCATTGCTTCCACATACTTTTGCCCTTGAAGCATTGCCGGAATCAACCCTATCCCAAAGCGAATCTTCTCGGGCCAGGTAAGCATGTCGTTATTGCGCAGAATTGCCACAATCCCATTGACCGGAGCTGGTATATCTGGGAAGTCAAACCGGGAGTAAGTTCCAGGTTGATTTGGCTGATTAAAGATCATGGTGTGCTCTTTCCACTGCAACCGGTCTTCAATACCCAGTTCTTTAATTAGCTGCAGCATATTGGGATAGGCACCAAAAAATATATGGAGACCAGTTTCATACCAGTCTCCATCTTGATCTTTCCAGGCTGCCACTTTACCGCCTAAAACATTTCGACGTTCTAGGACAATCGGGGTGTGACCAGCGTCTATTAGATATTTAGCACAGGAAAGCCCTGCTAGTCCGGCTCCAGCGATCGCAACTCGCATGTGATGGTAATACTGTAAATTTTTCGCTTAGGGGTGTTGTTTTAATTATACTTTGCATTTCGTTACATTTCACCCCTCGATCCCAGGATTTTCTTCAGTTTTCCCACACCCCACACCCGCTCACCCCATAGCCAGTCACCCCAACAGGATTCCCACAAACCATAGCGCTAGTTTAAATCACACGGAAAATAAATGGGTAGCGGTAGGATACATTGGGATCCCCAAGAATCTTGAGAATTGCCATAATCGGTAGTACCCAACTGAACAGAAATAACAGAGGCAGGAAAAGCCAACCAATTAGGATAAAAGTCAAAGCCCCAAAAATTATCCCGTATAACCATACATTAAAGTGAAAATTAAGGGACTCTTTAGCATTCTCTTGGACTACTTTATCATCGGATATTACCAAGATAGCTAGCGGAATTAACACGGATACAAATGAGGCACTAATGAAAATTGCTCCGTGACATAATGCTGATAACAGCTTGCGCTTGTCGGGGTCATACTCAATGTTATTTCTCTGGTCATACACCATATTATCGCTCCTTTATTTCGATAATATATTGATTTTTAATTTACCAGTATTGTAGCGTTTATAAGCCTATCCTATAGGTCGTAAATTCCGTCCCAAATTAGGGATGATATCACGACATTGATGAGTTATTAATGACTATACTTATAGCAGAAGTAGGGAAAAGGAAATGGAAAAACAGGAATAGGTAAATTGGCTTGCTGGGTCGGTCTTTAAGACAGACGTGAGTGTGGGTTGACCCAGTCGGGAGTGTGGGGCATAGAGAAATATACCTATTAGTCGTTAAAAATCATCATTTATTCGTTGTTTTCAGGTTTATATCCTGAGGTAAAGTCTCAGGTTTGACCATGAAGTAAAAAATATACCCCTCTCAGGTAGGAAGTAGGGAATAGGGAAACAAACCTGTGTAGGTCATTACTATCAGAAACGCTATAATATATAGAAAATTATGTCAGAATTAAGCGAAAGTCCCCTATCTAGTCTTTTTGGATGTCCACTGAACTTGAAGCAGAATTGCTCAACGCTGTTGAACACCGCCGTAACTTTGCGATTATTTCCCACCCGGACGCGGGTAAAACCACATTGACAGAAAAATTGTTACTCTATGGTGGAGCAATTCATGAAGCCGGAGCAGTGAAGGCACGGCGAGCTCAGCGCAAGGCCACCTCGGACTGGATGGAAATGGAGCAACAACGGGGAATTTCGATTACCTCGACGGTGTTGCAGTTTGCCTATGAGGACTGTCAGATTAATTTACTCGACACACCCGGACACCAAGATTTCAGTGAGGATACCTATCGCACTCTGGCAGCAGCTGATAATGCGGTGATGCTGATTGATGCGGCAAAGGGTCTAGAGCCCCAAACCCGCAAATTGTTTGAAGTGTGCAAAATGCGATCGCTTCCTATATTTACCTTTGTCAATAAGCTTGACCGTCCCGCACGAGAACCCCTAGAACTCCTCGATGAGATTGAGCAGGAACTAGGGTTACAAACCTATGGGGTCAACTGGCCGATTGGCATGGGCGATCGTTTTAAAGGAGTTTTTGACCGTCGAGAACAACAAATCCACTTGTTTGAACGCACCGCTCACGGCTCCCGGGAGGCGAAGAATACGGTAGTTAATTTGGGAGACCCCCAGATTGAACAGCTGCTAGAACAAGACTTATATTATCAACTAAAGGAAGAGTTGGAAATTATCGATGGTGTTGGTCCAGAGCTGGATTTAGAGCTGATTCATTCTGGTCAAATGACCCCTGTGTTCTTTGGCAGTGCCATGACTAATTTTGGGGTGCAGCTGTTTCTGGATGCTTTTTTAGACTATGCCATGAAACCAGAAAGTCGGAAATCCACAGTGGGCGAGATTCCTCCCACTTATCCAGACTTTAGTGGGTTTGTGTTCAAGCTGCAAGCGAATATGGACCCCAAGCACCGGGATAGGGTGGCCTTTGTGCGGGTGTGTACGGGTAAGTTTGAAAAGGATATGACTGTCAGCCATGCTCGCACTGGTAAAACCGTCCGTTTGTCAAGACCCCAAAAGCTGTTTGCTCAAGACCGAGAATCCATTGATGTTGCCTATGCCGGGGATGTGATTGGTTTGAATAATCCAGGGGTGTTTGCTATTGGGGATACGATTTACAACGGTAAGAAGTTGGAGTATGAAGGGATTCCTTGCTTTTCCCCAGAGTTGTTTGCTTATTTGAAGAATCCTAATCCCTCTAAGTTTAAGCAGTTCCAGAAAGGGGTGAAGGAGTTGCGGGAAGAAGGGGCTGTGCAAATTATGTATTCCGTTGATGAGTCGAAGCGGGACCCAATTCTGGCAGCAGTGGGACAGTTGCAATTTGAAGTAGTGCAGTTTCGCCTCAGAAATGAGTATGGCGTAGAGACCAGGTTGGATATGTTGCCCTATAGTGTGGCTCGTTGGGTAGCCGGTGGCTGGGAAGCCTTGGAAAAGGCTGGGCGTTTGTTTAATACCGTGACAGTCAAAGATAATTGGGGACGTCCAGTGCTATTGTTTAAGAATCAGTGGAATTTGCAGCAAGTCGCAGAAGACCATCCAGAGTTGGATTTGAATTCTAGCGCTCCTGTGGTGTCTGGTTCTGAACCCAAGTCTACCAAAACATCCGGGAATGTGAGAGCCTCCCTTTTCTAAAGGGAGGATTAAACAGACACGACGGGGTAAACCCCGCAGTGTCTGCGCGCGAATAAGTTATAATAAGTCGTATACCAGTAAAGCGTTTTACCTTGACGACGATAGCCGATACTTTTTAGCTACCAAAATCTACCAAGGTAGACCTTAGCCCGCCAATGCCAGCTGATTACGAGCGCCAGGGGGTATCTCCGCGCTTCACGAAGAAATATTCCTCGTGCGCCATGAAAGTGCGTAAACCAGATCCAATGTCACTACAAAACCCTTGGTTTTCGGGAAATTTATTTAATTGACACAAGATCGTGGCACTAAGAACATAGTTAAAGTAAGCGCAAATTACTTGAGGCAATGGCCAAGCTTTGTGATACTTTTGCCTACTGTCCACTAACCTCTCAAAAAAAATGGTGAAAAACCCAAAAGATGGAAACCGTCAAAAAAAGAGGTATAACTTAAAATGGCTAGGCAATTGATGGCGAAAAGTAACCACACAGTTAGATTAAATTCTGACCAAGGTGGGTAGGGGAGTTTGACACTCTCATATCGGTTTAGACCGAACAAGAAGTGAAGAGGCGCGGTTTTAACCCGCCTCGTAACAACCTTTCTTGATGCAGTCGCTCATGGGGGAAACCCCCAAGACCGCGCTGCATCGCTGTAGAATCCCCCGTATTTTAACCGGGGGAGATGTCAAATAGCATTTATCTGACGGGGTGATAAGCAGCCTTGTTAGCCTTACTAGGTGTGGGGTGTAGGGTATGGTTTCTAGCCAACGAATCCCACTACCCCTCTAGAAACTAGAGGATCCTAGGCACGAACGAGCCGCACACCGTTAATCCTTAATAAGACCTTCGACGCCTAGAACTACGGGGACGTTGTCTCGAATAAGAGCGCTCTTCATCCCTCAATTTACGACTAACTTGGACAAAGACATCTCGTTGCAGGTAAGGATAGTCATTTACCCAAATGTCTAAGCTAGGAATATAAATATCACTGGTCTGGGCAATCTTGCCTAAGTCAGGCTGATTGGACATGACCAACATCTGAGCAATTTGTCCAGGTGAAATATTTTTGTGGAGGCGTTGTAGGGGAACTTGCAGCTGACTCATAAATCCAGTTTCATCTTCCACTTCTAGATTTAACCGTCTCTCCCGGTGTTCCACAATTACCAACTCACCCTGCTGATTGACTTGTTCTTCTGTACCAATCAACTCCTCCGTCACAAATACATCCTCGATTCGACCCTGCCAGAATCCGCTATAGGCATATCGGCGCAGCTTCAGGTTCCGCATACTTGCCCAATATACAGGACCCCACAACCAGTAAAGCCCTGCAGTGATCTCGAATAACACGCGGAAGGGAGCAAAACCTGAACCAAGAATCAAAGCTAAAATTAAAATCACAACGACTGCGATTAGAGAAATTAACAGTCGCCTTAAAAAATCTCGAAACTTACCCCAGTAGTAGCGATACTGGAGTCCTGTAGCTAGGACGGGAACGATTTGTTCAAACTTCTCGCGAGTGATGGGAATTAGCATGGGTTTTGTACTTAGTTCTTAGTCCTTAGTCTTTAGTTACTTAGTATTTAGTATTTAGTTTTTAGATTTGTTGTGATTGATCTCAATTTTGACAAATCACGAATGACTAATGACTAATGACTAATGACCAATAACCAATAACCAATAACTGGTCACAAAATTTTCTCTAACCCATATAGTAGACCCTTGAGCTGGGTAACTTTGCGAATCGCGAGCAGTACTCCTGGCATATAGCAGGAACGGTCGCTGGTGTCGTGACGTAGGGTGTAGATTTGACCAGGGGCACCGAAGATGACTTCTTGGTGAGCAATTAAGCCAGGTAAACGCACGCTATGAATCCGAATGTTGTCTTCTGCAATGCTTCCCCTCGCACCTTTTAGTTTTTCGGTTTCTTCTACCATTGCCGGATTATAGGTTTTACCTGCTCCAGCCATGCGTTGGGCGGTTTGAATGGCAGTACCGCTGGGAGCGTCGGCTTTTTGGTTGTGATGGAGTTCGATGATTTCTACGTGGTCAAAGTATTGGGAGGCTTGCACAGCTGCTTGTTGCAGTAATGCCATACCAATGGAGAAGTTGGGGATAATTAGGCAGCCAGTGCTGGCTTTTTCAGCAAATTCCGAGAGGTCTTTGATTTGGTCGGGACTCAGACCAGTGGTGCCAACTACAGGCCGGACACCGTATGCGATCGCAGTTCGGATGTTGTCGTATATGCTGTCAGGGTGGGTAAAGTCTACCATCACCCCTTGGGTTTTTTCTTGGGTAGCCAGAACTAGATTGGCTTGCAGGTCATTGAGAATGGGAATTTCAACTGGTTCGCACCCGGCAACTTCTCCGGCGTCTTGACCTAGATACTTAGGATTGGTATCAATGGCACCGATTAGGGTTATGTCTTGGGCAACAGATACAGCCTTAATCACCTCTCGACCCATTTTTCCGGCGGCACCGTTTACAACTACTGGAATGGGATTTGAATTGGACATGGTTTCAGGATAGTTTGGGGCTCTGTCAAGGGAATTCTAGTGTATATTGGGAGTTCTTGGGGGAGTGGGCTTAGGGGATGGAACCGTGAAGACCCGAGCGGACACCACGGATAGCACTAAGGGTAGATGGGTTCAAATCTTGCTTTTCGTTATTAGCCCCCGTTATTAGCCCCCGTTATTAGCCCCCAAATTCATCCCAAATTCAAGTTTACTATGCTCTTTATCGGTGAGGCTAATCCTGAAAGAAGCGATTAGTGCTGTAGTAGTAGGGTAGGGCGTGGGTCAGCTCAATACCTATTCTGCAAACAAAGTCTGGCTGAAATGAATTGTCACGGCTATACTAGCAAAGTCAGTATATGTTTGTAACTAGCTTAACTTGGTATATGAGTAGTACTCTTAAAGTAGTTCAACCCTCCGGCATTCTAGATGGTACAAAAGCTGCCAGTTTTCGTGAAGAGGTTAATCAGCTGGTGCAAGCTGGAGGAGATATTATTTTGATTGATTTTCAAGATGTTACTTTTATGGATAGTTCTGGTTTGGGAGCGTTGGTACTTGCTCTTAAAACTGTTCGTGCTGCTGGGAGCACCATGTCTATCTGCTCAGTTAATGAGCAAATCAAAATGTTATTTGAACTGACCAGCATGGACAGAGTTTTTGAAATATTTTCTACACGAGAAGATTTTGAAAGCGAGGTGCTTTCTAGAAGATAATTCTCGGGAAGTCTATAGGGCGAACGCTGTTGGGCGTAGCCCTTTTCCAATCCTAGATTTTGTTTTCAGCTGTTGGGCATTTAAATTGGATATTATTCAGTTAGGAAAAAAAAACTCAAACCCTCTCCCCTGCTCCCCTGGTTCGCTGGTTCCCTGCTGTCATAACCATGAAATTTAAATGAAGACCAGCTTAATGAAGCTAGGAAGATGTTTTATGAGAATTCCCTAAAGCTTGATTAATTCGACATAACCAACTATCCTCCGATTCAGGAGTCAGGAGCTTCGATTCAGGAGCTTCGATTCATGATAATTGATTTTTCAGGAATTTTTCGAAAAAATTGGCGAAAGAATCCACCAATCCTTGTTTATACTCCTACTAAGCTGGCTGAATGCTTCTGATGATTTACTGCCTTTCAGTCTCCTGTATTATCTTCAAAAGCTGCCAATTTTTGACATTGCCCATTGCCCATGGGCGCACGCTACGGGAACGGCCGACGCTACGGAAACTGAGGTTGATTACTCCAGGGAAAGGTGTCAGGGTAAGCGCAAGAATCAATAAGCTGTAGCTTATTGAGAAAAAACTGGGTTCATTCTCAACTATTAAACTCTATTGAGAATCAAGTTCTACGAGATTATAGGGGTTTCGAGCCACGATCAACCGATATCCAGCCAATGCACATTATGGGCAATTTTTTCTTGCGCTTACCCTGGGAAAGGTGTTCATACAAAATTGATTTCCAGTAACGATAAATCATCATCAAAATAGTGTTTAGGGTTCACGGCTTCCAGAGATTTCAAAATCAAATCTAGGTGACAAGCACCATTGTGATTTTGCTTACACTCTGCCAGTAACCTGATGAAGGGCTCAAGTCCCCAAACGTTCCCATTGGATTGGTTAATCTCGTAAATCCCATCGCTGAATATATATAGGGTGCTCGATTCAGTAATTTCACAGCACTGATCAATGTAATCGGCATCTGGGAACATACCAACGGGTAAGCCAGGGGTTTTTAGACGTTGTACTTCCATCAAGGAACCATGGGTCTGAGCAATTAATATTGCGGGTGGATGTCCTGCACTAGCATAGACCAGTTGACGCTTGACCTGGTTATATACCCCATACCAGACCGTGAAGTACTTATCATTTCGCTCAGTGATCTGGAAGGTTTGGTTCAACCCTCGTAGAACATCACTCGGTTCATAGTAGTTAATCGACTTTAGAGCCCGCGACCTGAGTAAATTTAGCACTGAAAGTGTGGGCAAGGCAGCTCGTAAGCCATGTCCAGCAGCATCCAGCAGATAAATTGCTAAATGCTCTGAGTCTAGCCAATAATAGTCAAAGCCATCACCCCCCAGTTTCCGGGAGGGAATAAATCGGGTGTCAATGGTCACCGATGGTTTGATCATCCGGTCTGGAAGAATTGAACTAACATACTCTGCTGCCTCTGCTAATTCTCCCTCCAACAACTGCTTTTGGTGCTGCAAATCATGACTTAGTTGGTGTAACCTCAAGCCAGCCCTGACTCGTGCGTTCAACTCTGCTATTTCGATCGGCTTACACAGAAAGTCATCTGCTCCAGCATCTAACCCCTCTACCCGGTCTTCAATGGAATTTCGAGATGTCACCAGAATAAATATGGTGGTTGAGAGTCCCGGCGTTACCTTGAGTTGACGACAGACGTCCAATCCATTCATACCGGGCATAATCCAATCGCAAATGACTAGCGCTGGACGTAACTTTTCTACCTGCACCAAACCTTCTTCACCGTTGCTAGCTACAGCTACCTCATAACCCTGGTGGCAAAGGGCCCGTTTCAGTAACATTTGCATGGCTGGATCATCATCAATAATCAGAATTTGGTTCATGGCACTGAGGTTCTACAAATTACTTTAGGATTTATCAATACACTGACTTACAATTAGGATAGCCAGTATATTCTGTGGGCTGAATTTCACGAAACCTAGATCAGACCCCAAGACAAGTTAGACTGAGTTACTTTTATTGATGGCATTCCCTATTGGCGTATCGGATTTATTTGTTCTAACTTCTCTGTCTTGCACCGCTTCCGGTTTCTTCCCCCTTTTCTAAATCTCCATCAATTTTTGCCATTTTGGGCAACAGCTTATAGAGGGCAAGACCCCCTAGAGGGCAAGACCCCCTGGCTTGATAGAAAAGGGGAAAAGAAACCCCATTTGCGCCAATGGTTTTCCCAGTGCTTCTGGCAAAGCTTCTAGAAAAAATTTTCTTTGAAGGCAATTCTTTAAAGGCAATTGAGTATTAGTCCATGGTACAGGGAGATATAAATCTAGGTTAAACTGGATTCCTTGATCTTAGAGTACCCAATGGAAGAGAATCAGGCTTCAATGTGGTTGATGTATGTGGTTGATGTATGTGGTTGATGTAAAAGATTTTGAGGAATTGAAAAAATTGAAAACATCTATCCAACAATTTCCTAGCGACCTTAAGGCGTTAGAAAACGCTTTGGGATGGTTTGACCAGTTCAAACCATCGTCTGTTCGCCAAAAAGTCTGGTTGCAGTGCCAATTAGCTCTCGCTGAAGGATTTACCAATGCCGTTCGTCATGCTCACAAAGATTTGCCAGAAGAAGTTTCGATTGATGTCGAAGTTACTTTATTACCTGAGTGTTTAGAGTTACGCATCTGGGATAAAGGCCCTCCCTTTGATTTAGAACAGCAGCTGAGAGACCTCAAGCAGCAAATGAACCCTCAATCTGGTGGTGGACGTGGCATCGCTATACTACAAAAAATCGCTGATCATCTCAGCTATACCCGTACCGATAACAACCGGAACTGTTTGTTAATTGTGAAGTGTTATCAGGAATTGGGAAACAGGGATTTAAAAACTTTTTGTAAAGAAAATGTTAAGGAGTCTCGATTACCAATTGTCAGACCGATGGATTAGCATGATCAGATTGGTGACCTCAGTGGCTGAAACTCTGATGCTGTGCTAGTTAGACTTTTGTTGACATTTATTTATACTCAGCCCTTGTAGAACACAAAATCTTTAATATTCTGAGTAATTCACTATTTTGTTTGGTAACACCATACCGGGTTGGGAAGAGTATGCTGGCAAAATGCGATGTAAGTATTCAGCAGTCAGCAGTCAGCAGTCAGCCGTCAGCTTATTTTATTCAAAAGCTGTTCCGTGTAGCGTGGCACAGGCTTTGGCCTTGGCCTTTCGGCCACGCTACGCGAATGGCCACGCTGTGCGAACGACGCTGGGACATAGCGCATAGGCTAGAAGCCTGTGACGTAGCGCATAGGCTGATAGCTGAATGCTTACAATGCGATCGCATCTGGTGATCATCCAGCGGCCTTTTTCGGTGACCTTACTGGCGGCAAAGACTCTCGGTGATCACGGATAACCGTTTCTGTTGCTATGGGACAATTGCTTTGATCCTAAAGAGAATTTACGGTAGCAGGTTTTTTTGGCTCCTTAGCAACACGTTGACCTCTCATCACCATCGGAACCCCATTTTCCGGAGTAATTCCTACTCCACGACGAGTTGGTTTAATGATTGTATTTTGTGCTAAGGCTAAGTGATAGTCAGACAATACCTTAGCCAAAACCAGTTTCATTTCTAACATCGCCAAAGCAGCACCAATACAGCGTCGGTTTCCACCACCAAAGGGAACATACTCATAGGCAGAGTATTGACGCTCAAGGAATCGTTCTGGTTTAAACTGATCGGAGTCTGGATAGAGGTCTTCTCGACGATGGGTTAAATAGGGACAGGCAAAAAGGGCAGTATTGGCCTGATAGTGGTGACCCATAATAGTAATTGGGGATGTGGTAATGCGGGCGAAGATCACAAACGCCACTGGGTAAATCCGCAGGGTTTCTTGGCAAACTGCTGTGAGATAGGGCAGTTGGGCAATGGCCATCGGGTCTGGATGATCCCCTAAGCTATCAATTTCCTCTAGCAGTTTTTGGCGCACTGTCGGTAATCGATGAATCCAGTAGAATGCCCAAGCTAAAGCGCTTGCAGTAGTTTCATGACCCGCAAACAACAAAGTCATCAACTGATCTTGTAACTCCTGATCACTCATCAACTCACCATTTTCGTCCCGAGTGGACATGATTAAACTAAGAATGTCATTGCCCATTAGCTCGGGTTGCTCTCGGCGCTGATTAATCTCTTCCTGAAGGAGGTTATAAATTTCCTGCCTACGCCGCACCATCTTGCCCCAAGGACTCCAAGCTCCTAAATCTCGTTGCAGGAACTTAAAAAACAGCATACTAGAGCGCAGGGGGGAAGCAGTCACCTCTAGCATGGCTGCCAGCAGTAGCTTGAGTTTTTGGTAACGGGTACCCTCACCTAGACCGAAAACCCCCTGCATGATTACCTGGATGGTAATGTCTTGCATGGCAGTACGGGCAGTAAAGGCTTGACCGATTACCCACTGACTCGCTACTTGCTGGGTAATATCACAAATCAATTGACTGTAGGAATTAATTCGTTGCCCATGAAAGGGAGGAATCAAGAGTTTACGCTGCCGCTGGTGTGGTTTACCATCGAGTAAAGTCATTGAGGTTTCCCCCACCAAGGGTTGTAGCAGCTTATTTCGTTCACCAGATTTAAACTGGCTAGGAGGAGCGGTCAAGACTTCCTGAATTGCTTGGGGGTGGCTGAGGATGACTAACGTTCTCGAACCAGTTAGCCGTATGGTAAATGTATCTCCATAGCGTTCTACACACTGATCCAAATACTTGAGGGGGTTAGCAATCCAATAGATTAACTGTAACCAGTCAGGGATTTGAGGACCATCAGGTAATTTACTCACACTCGTTTTCCTCTGTTACTTTCTCAAGACAAATTCATTATCTAACCTAACTGCCATATGGCAACAAAACCTTCGGTTACCTGATTACTATCAGAAATCCGCTTATTGACAAGCTATCAATAAGATTAATGGTAATCAAAACTAGTCGATTAATCCTATTCTGTTAGTCTTTGGGAATTAAAATAAAGCAAGATTTGATTAGAATCTCTACAAGGTAGGTAGAACAATAGATGTAGAGTTGCAGGTTCTCTAGTAGTCTCAATAGTAGTCTCAATCAATGTAATCCATAAGACATTTCACTGGTTTAAAACCCAAATTTCGCCAATATACTAATTCCGCACTCAGCGAGCTGATTGTAATATTTGTTTATTACTCGTAATA
This sequence comes from Moorena sp. SIO3B2, assembly GCF_010692525.1. NCBI lineage: Bacteria > Bacillati > Cyanobacteriota > Cyanophyceae > Coleofasciculales > Coleofasciculaceae > Moorena > Moorena sp. SIO3B2. The sequence continues at coordinate 5,728 of NZ_JAAHHE010000117.1, read as the reverse complement.
ATTAGAAAAGGTTTCTGACACTATGACAGTTGGTAGCAGGGTTTCGACATTCTGTCAAGGAATTCAGTATTTTGAGAATACCATACCGGGTTTTGAAGCGACTTTGGACCAATACGGTCAACGAGATGCGATCGCGTTGGGGCAAAAAGCCATCCCATCTCCTGATGATCCAGCAGCTGTCTTCCAGACCTTACTAGCTGCTGATGCCCTACGCTACCTAACCCTGCACATCACTGCTAGTAAAGCCTCTGGTCATCCAGGGGGATTTGCCAGCATTGCGGAAGGGATTGCAGCTTTGGTCATGCTGGGTTACAAAAACATTATTACTGAAGTGGGACACCATGCCCCAGGCTTCTACAGTAACATGTTTCTGGACGGCTCCCTAGAGGAGATGGGTATTAAGACTGTAGAACAGATGGGGGAACGCTTCCGAGAAATGCACGGATTGCTCGGACACCTTTCTGGTCAAATTCCTGGACTCCTCAATCCGGCTGGTCCCCTCGGACAAGGGCAACACTTTGCCATGGCCGGGGCTTTGCTTCATCCAGGGGTACTATTCCCAGTTACGATTGGGGATGGGGGCTTGGGTGAACCTTATATCATGAGCAGTTTTGGTCACTTCTCTACGGCCTATCCCCAGGTGACTAATTTTCTGCCCATCTTAGTGTGGAATGGTTACAGCCAGGAACACCATAGTATGGTTTCCACAAAGTCCAATCAAGAGATGATTGCATACTGGCAGGGCAATGGTTTCCAAGAAGTAATCTTAATCAATGCTAAGGATTACGATGATGCTGACCAACCTGGTGAGTATGTCGATAGCACTGAGTTTTCTTTGCAGAAGCGATTGGCATTTACCCAAGGGGTTTTGGAAGCTACGGATAAAGCGGCTAAATCAGCTTTGAGTGGTAAGTTAACGGTGCTGATTGTTAAACAACTAAAAGGAGCGGGAGTCCACAAACGGGGAGCTAAAGCTCACAATCTTTACCCAGGAGATACCCTGGAAAAAGATTATATTGTTAGTGCCCTTAAAGCTCGGGCGTTACCGTCTCAAGCCTGGGAATTAGTGAGGATAAATTTTGAGCGTTCTGGAGGAGGGCCAGCGGCTCATACTGTAGTCACAGAAAAGGAATTGCCTTTACCAGATTTAGGTAAATTGCCTTTAGAGGAATTTGTGATTGATGGCGATAAAAAAATAGCAACTACCGCGATGGGAACGATAGTTGCTCATGTGGGGCAAAAAGACCCTAATTTTATTATTTCCAATGCTGATGGGAATGCTGCTTCTGGAATTAATAATATTAACCAAGCCCTAAAAATTATCCACCCCACCCCGGATGAAATTTACTTCCAAGGCCCAAAAGGTCAGGTGTATGAACCCTTGAGTGAAGATGCTTGTGCTGGATTAGCGGTAGGGTTAGCTTTGTTTGGAGCTCGTACTCTGTGGTGTTCTTATGAATCTTTTGCTATCAATGGGTTACCCATTTGGCAAACCGTTACCCAAGCCATGGCAGAATTGCGCCGTCCTACTCCCTCTACTATTACATTATTTACGGCTGGGGCACTGGAGCAAGGACGGAATGGTTGGACTCACCAGCGTCCTGAAATTGAAAATTACTTTGCTGCTATGATGCGCAATGGCAATATTTTCCCGTTGTTCCCCTGTGATGCTAATAGTATCCAAGTGTGTTATGAGTGGGCGCTGAGTACGAAGAATAAAGGAATTACCATTACTGCTAGTAAGTCACCCTTACCGCTGCGCACGACCTTTGAGCAAACCCGTCAAGGCTTGCAAGATGGTGCAGTGGTTTTGCATGAAACTAAAGGCAGTAAAACCGTTGTGTTTGCGGTGATTGGGGATATGAGCCTGATACCAGTGTTTGATGCTGCTTCTAATTTGGAAGACCAAGGGATTGGGGTGCGGATTGTTTCGGTAATCAGTCCCCGCCGCTTGTACCGTCCTGAGGATACGGCTTGGGAAACTTGTACTGACGCTGATGGCGGTTTCTTGGATGATCAGGGGTTTGAACAGCTTTTTGGTGGGGATGGGTTGATTGGTGTTACTGGTGGTACCAGTGCCATGCTGGAACCGATTATGTTACGTAGTACTTGCAAACGGGATGTGGTGGCTTGGAAGCGTGGTGAAACTGCTGGCAGTGCTGGTCAAATTATGGCGTTTAATGGCTTAACTGCTGAGGCTTTGGTAAAACGAGCCAGTGAGCTGGTTAGTTAAAATTTAGTTGGTTAGCATTTTTTGGTGTAGCCCTATCTTTAAGGGTTTGGGCTACACTAATCAAGCCCCCCTGCGCGGACTCAATAGTAAACGTTCATAGTTGTTGAACTAAGGCAGATTCATGTTCCAAGAGATTGCTGCTCAGATGACTTTTTCCCCTTCCTTGCCCTATTTAGGCACAGCCCTAGGGGTGACTAGCATCGGAGGACTACTGGGCTGGCGCTGGTGGCAACGGCAAAACACTTACAAATCCCTAGAGTTACTCCCCTGTCCTCCCAAACACTGGCTATTGGGAAATGTTCCTCAGGTATTAGCAGCAGTTAAACAGAAGAAATTCTTTCAATTATTGTTTGATTGGAGCAAGGAGCTAGGCCCGATTTATGTTTTATGGATCGACCCTCCAATTCTGGTTTTGAGTCAACCAAAGGTGATAGAAAACACCATTGTGAATGGCATCAAAGATGGCAGCTTGGTTAGGTCTAAGCAAATGCGCCAAATTTGGAACGACCTTGGTGGTGCTCCCGTTCTTCTCGGGGAAAACGGGACTCAGTGGCAGTGGCGACGGAAGGCTTGGAATCCTGAATTCAATTCCAGTGGTCTGTCCAAATACTTTGAGATTATTAACCTTGCCTGCGAACAAGTAATCGCGAGACTTCAGCAAGATAGAGCCCAAACAGAGGTAAAGGTCGATTTCCTATTTGTGGAACTAACGATGAGGGTGATTTTCTGTTTAGTGCTCGGAATTCCTGTGGAGGGAAAATCCTCTAGTTCTGAAGGTCCACCCCTCGATATTCTTAAGGCTTACGAGGCGATGTCTATTATAGGATATCGGGTTCTACGGTTATTCGCTGGGGAGAAGATATGGATGAAATATTTGCCCACTAAGGCTTCACGAGATTACTGGAGAGCAATGGCATATTTAGAGGATTTGATTGGTCCGAGAGTAGACTTAGCCTTGAAAATGAGAGCACAACATCCGACTGATTGGGGGCAGGTAAGTCCAATGTTCCAGGAATCGATGTTAGTGAAAATAGCGGCTAAGGAACAAAAATACACTCGGAAAACACTGATCGCAGAAGCGATTGAACTCTTGGCTGGTGGTACTGATACCACAGCTCATACTTTATCCTTTGCCGTAGCAGAGTTAGCCTTAAATCCAAGGGTTTTTCAGAAAGCACAGGCTGTGGTTGACCAATGTTGGCAACGTAATGGTGGTATTAATACAGAAAGTCTGAAGAAATTGACTTACATCGGTGCCATTATCAAAGAGACTTTGCGCCTTTATTCAGTCGCCTCAGGTTCCACTTCCTTGGAGGCTCAACGTGACACCGTAATTGAGGGCAACCTGATTCCTCGTGGCACGATGATCTCGTGGTCAATGCTTGGTGCTGGGCGAGACCCAGAGGTCTATGGCAACCCCAAGGAATTTTTGCCAGAGCGTTGGTTAGACCAGGGCAAGGGCAGCAGCCCACTTCCAATGATAACCTTTGGCTCAGGTTTTCATCGTTGCTTAGGAGAGCATCTGGCCATGGTGGAAGCAATGGTAATGCTAGGAATGCTGCTCCGTTATTTTGACTGGGAGTTGGTCAATGGTCGTTCATCTGTTGAACAGTTACAACAGAATCTTTTGATTTATCCGTCTGATGGGATGCCAGTGCGTTTTAAGGCTAGACCAACCTGCTGAATGTGCGTGTAGTATTGAAATACACTAATCAACTTTACTGGTTTATGAAATCACGTTCAACAGAAGAGTATGAATTATTTAGAAAACTTAAACGCTATCAAGGTCAGGTTGATCTGGGTCATTCAGATGCCCCTGAATATAAGAAGAAAGATTTAATGGTAGAAATGGAGAATTTATATGCATCTTACCCTGCCCAGTATTTAGTCGATTCTCATAAGGTAACTGTCCCAGAAAGTCTTGCTAATCTAGGTGCAGAAAAGATTTTTGGGCTCATTCCATCGTTTCCTAACGTTGAGCCGAAATCCGTAGTTATTTTCCCTAAGACTTCAACAATTCTTGTTAAAATGTCGATTCTAGCCTCCAAAGATAGATTATTACGGATGGGAGGAAATGTTAAACCTGTTACAGTCATTTATCCAGAAGGCAACTTTCGCTACAACCATAATATAGATATATTTTGTGGCACTACTCGGCATTTAGTAGAAGTTTGTCCCTCGAGCTTGAAGATTAAGCCAGACAAATTGGAAGAAGTAATTTGTACTGCAAAAAAGAATGGATATCTAATTGCTGCTTTTATACTGGAAACCCCTAATAATCCCTGGTGCCAAATTTATAGTCGAGATGAGTTAAAAGAATTAGCCGAGGTCGCGCATCAACATAATATCCTAATCATTAATGATATGTATTTTTCAGGAACTGAAGCAATAGAAAATGACCAAGTTTCAGTGGCTAGTGTGAGTAGTCGCTCAGATTTAGTTATTACAACCTGTGGAATGCGAAGACAATTTGGAATTGACGGTATTGGCAAAGTAGGTTTTTTTACGAGTCAGAATGAGGCACTTGTCAAGGAAATTAAGCGCTTTGTTGTTGCAGCACATATTCGTTACACCAATGCAGAGGTACTTACAGCTTCTTGGGCTCTAAACAAAAGAGACTTGACTGATCGTGAAGAATTGAGAAAAGAGTTAGAGAGATTGAGGGCTAATGCTGAAGCTTTTCTGATGAATTCTGATTTATTCGCTATGGTAATGAAGATTATAAAGAGCAGCTGTGCAGGGCCTTTTATCAATATTGGTTTTAACTCAGAACTAGAATCTAGGATGAAGAGTTTAGGGATAGCGGATAGTTATAATTTGGGTGAATATTTTTCTCAAATTGGAAAGGTTACACTTTTACCTTTAAGCTCAATGTTTACCAAGAAAATTGGCTTTCGGGTAAACGTGACAAATATTTCGGAGTATAAAGCAGGATTAGCCTGTATGCAGGCTACCATTGAAAAGATTAAGAAAGGAGTTTCTTATCTTTCTTTAGAGACAGAAATAAATCAAGAATATGAGATTTTGAGACAAGGTTATCGTCCTTGGGAAGGTATTTAGGTCTGAAAGTATGGCGGTTCAGATATCGATGATATGTAAGCATATGCTTACGAGTAAGTTAACTGGCTTTCTGTGACGAGTATTGGGGATGCGATCGCATTCTTGTCTTATTTAAGACTGCCCACACTGCCCACACTGCCCACACTGCCCACACTGCCCTAGGTTATGGGTATTCAACCAAACTTGATATCACCCCTAACAGGTGTCTTGAGCTTAACGGTAAGGTATTAATACCGTGTTAAGCTTATAGGTTAAGACGCTCTCGACCACTATCTTATCATAGGCACGGACAACTATGCGACCTGATTTGCAGGACTTGGTGATTTCAGAGGACTATCTATCCAATTTGATTGGGGAGAAGCCAGAGCGAGTCAGAGGTTTTTTCCTAGAGAAACCAAAAGAACCAGGAGATTTCCTGATCAAATTGGGTAGAGG
>NZ_JAAHHE010000116.1:0-19270 GCF_010692525.1 Moorena sp. SIO3B2 | reverse complement strand
CGGTCTTGGGGGTTTCCCCCACTCGCTATTGCATCAAGAAGCGCAAGAGTTTGACTTCTGACAAATGACTTCTGACAAATGACTTCTGCTATACATATCAGAATCAGACATCACTTTAGCAAGAGCAGGACTTACGCAAAACTGGGCATTAAATGCGCTTATGTAGTAGGGTGCTTTATTAACGCACCCTACAGATAAAGTCACTGCCTAAGTCCTGTTATAGTTTGTCAATAACCAACAACGTTTGTGTCGGAACTCAGCTTTAGGTGAAACCGCCAGCCCAGATATATCGCCCCGGCTGGACTCGTTTCCAGCCTTTAGATTCACATCCTTTAGTTAAGGTGTTACTAATGGATTTACGGGCTACATTTTTCTTCTTAGGATCCAAACCATTAGGATAAAGCACGTCCAAAACATCTGCGGCACTCATGATCTGTGGATAGTGTTCTCTTAACACAGAAGCCACGAGCTCATATAAGGTCATATACTTTAATTGCTCTAACTTAGGTAGCGGAGAAGGCCGACGAACTTTGCTCTTGGCAGGCTTTCTCTGAGGTTTATTGGTAGCAACTAAATCGGGAAAATCTTCAAGAGAAAAGGTGTAGCAACCTGGAGAGTCAGGGATAGAGTCCCATAACCCCTGGCTCTCTCCTTTCAACAAAATGGATTTGACCAGAGAAGTTTTCGAGGCAATATCGTCTTTATCCAACTCTCCAAACAGCTCCCTGATCAGGTAATCAACTCGGAAGATCGTACCCCTGTGGGTTTCCAGGAGTCGGTCAATGGCTTCTGTAATCCTCTGCTCCTGGTAATCGAGTTGTTGTTTGAGTGCTAATGCTGACTCCTCTAATTCAGTTTCAGTGGAGAAGTCTGCGGGCAATTCAGCTACTGGCGTGGTGAGGTAGTATTTTTCCTGCTGGTTGTGGTTGCTATTTCCAGGAGGCAGGAACTTGTTGGAGTTGTTTTCTGGTAGAGCTAATGCATTTGTATTTAGCAAAGCTTTAGCATGGTTAAGCTGTTCTCTTGCAACTGTGGCAGCTTGTTCATGATACTCCACCATTTGTCGGTAGTAATCAACCAAATCTGCTAACATGTTTTGACTTTGCGATGGTAGCGATGGCTGTGATGGAACATAAGACATCTACTTTTTTCCCCCAGATTCGTTAGCGTGTTGATAGCGAAGACACTTTCTGGCTACTCCTTTGCAGCGATTTCCATACTTGGGACAACAGGTAGCATAAGTCTCCCTCTCTGCAGGGGTATTGCAGTAGTGGCAAATGAACTTGTAAACCCGTGTATGGATAGTACGCCTGTGGGCTCTTACTTTGTATTCTCGAACAAAAACTTGTTTACTGGGCATAATTGTTTATATACTTTACTCCTTAAACATTAACAATGGGTTCCTGATAAGTGAAAGGAAGCGAATTAACACTGCTTGTGTGTTCTTTTTTGAACTCTCCCTGGTGTCAAGGACGGGGGATTCTACGCAGAAGGGGATAGCGGATGAAACTAGAAGCCTCAACCATAATCTTCGATTTAGTTGTCGGTACTTCACATAACTCCCATAGCAACGGGAGTAGGAGTAGTACCTTTGACTCCAATTTGATCTAACATCCTCACACAATAACTGCAAGCTGTAAAATAGGGAACTCCCGCCAGATTCCTCTGGAAAAACGGCAGCTGATGGCATCGATTCTGATTGCCTCTGTAACCCAATGCTCACAACACTCCGCTCACAACACTCCATCGGGGCTACTCACATCTGTCCATACCAAGTCATTTCCCCTAAGTAGAAGGTCATGGTCGATAAGCTAAATGCTCATCGGTGTCTAGTTTTTGACTATTCCATATCTAATCTAGGTTTGACCTTAAGCCGTGTGCCATTCTCCCGCGTGTTAATTGAATTGTGTGATCAACAATTGCCTGTTTCGTCTCCATCGCCTTTTGTTTCACTTCCTCTGGCAGCTTCTCGCCAAATTTCCCTAAATATAGAATGTCTGGTTGCTCAAATCCCAGAGTATAGACTTTTTTTTCCTCCCTTTTGGTAATGGGTAATGAGTAATGGTCGTAGGATTACCGATTACCCCGAGCCAATCATCGGACAATCTGATGTGGCATCCCTTTTCAAGAAAGGGTATAGCGCTACGCGCAAGTCAGCAAGGTTCTTGGGTCAGAAGTCAAAGGTGCGCTTTCCGTTCTCCGTAGGAGACGCGGGGCGCGTTCGGCAAATTAAATTCGCCACGGGTCGCACCTAAAAGTAAGCGATTACTTACGTTTCGGAGTTATGGAATGTCAAACATCTTAATGGGTAGTGCTATATCAGAACCTGCCCAACCTCTGGCTGCCCCTTGCCTGTTCCCTCAGAGCATATAACCCTCTTCGGTTTCGCGTCCTACTGCACACCGGAGCCGCGCTTCGCGTCTATGGGTCGCAAGCGGTTTATCAAAAAATGGCTAAACTGTTAGGCATTTTTAATGCCTAACAGCTTACCATACTAGGATTCATATCCACGCTTAATGCTGATAGATTAATGCTTATTTTAAAGACTTTATTTTCGTCAATAACTCGGTTTTTATTATAGTTTTATTTGGCAGTTTTATCCCCGTCATTAATACTTTTTTTGTTTTGAATACATTTAGGGTTAGGGGAAAATAACCGCTCTAATTTTTTTTTCAATAATTGGTTAATTTCCTGGATACTTTTTGTGGTTTTATTTGCTTCTATTTTGGGATATTTAAGTTTATTTTTGTCGAGTTTTATTACCAATTCTAAAGCTTCTTGGTGTTGATTAATTTCTTCTACAACTATTTTTCGTTCCTGTTCAGCCTTTGTTGTTGCTGCTTGATTCTCTTCTCTTAACTTAAGTTGTTCATTATCCTTATACAAGGGGGTAGGGTTAATCCCATATACCATTAGGATTTGAAGATTTTTTCTGGCGGCCATGAATTTTTTGCTAGCGGCTACTATGCCTCTACTTAGACAAAGGGAAGCTGTGGAAAAAATTATGGCTACAACAAAAGCAATAACCGGTATTAACTGATCTACTGCTCCGGATTCGTTGCTGACTAATACGGCTTGGAAATTCAAAAATATATCTCCTAAGAGCACCAGCCAAATTATAGATAATCCATTAGTTAATGGTAAAGGTATCTTAATTTTTTTGCTAATAATTCCAGACCCATCTACTATGGAGGTTATGGGTAAAGCACCTGTTACCAATAAACTGAGTAAATTCTTAGTCTCAATTCCAAATATTTTATCACCCTTTGACAGAGCAAGTCTTTCCCCAAACGAGTAATCTAATAGAGCCAACTGTCCAAAACTAGAAATTATTAAAAGTGCTAACAATATCAAAATTATTAAGACTTGAAGTCTTTTTTCTCTGCGATACCAATCTTCAAGCTTTTCACGATCTTCCGGCTTTTCAATATAGTTTTCAGACTTGGTAGTTGCTGGTTCAAATTCAGTCATATCTCATCACATCAGTTGATTAAGTAGAGTAGTGTCTACTAGGGTCTGGTTAGTTTACTCTTTTCCGGTGAAGCATTTGGAGCCTATACCTTTGGTTTTACCTATAATTTGTCGTCCAAATCCCCAAACTCATACTAGTACTAAACGTTATAATTTTTTTAAATCCTCCGGTATTTCGCAATAGTTATACTCTGAACTAGGAGTATATTTTTTGAGGTATTCTCCATCCAGTATTGACTCAAAATAATTATTAAGATGTATTCCTCCAATATCATCTATCTGGTTTAATTCTTTTTGAATTTCATGTTTAACAGTTTTCCCATCACGAAATGCATTACTGGCTTGACTGCTTCTCCTCTCCTTTTGTCTTAATATTTCTTTTAAATTGGGATAATTTTTGAGTTTTAAATAATAAATTCCTTCAAATAAGTCCCAGGTGTAAACTTGAAGGTTAACATTGGTTTGAGCATCTTTGATTTCAAAGGGCAAAGAAACTATGAAAATAACACTTTTAATTTTAGGGTCACGAATTTGGAGATTTCTCTCCAGACTTAAATTTAAAACTTGTTGCTCATCTTCCCTAGACCATTTCCAAGCTAAGCAACTAGCTTTTTTATAAACCCATCCGTCCTTATGGTTATCAATACGTCTGATATAAAAACTTTTAGGTTGATGAGAAAATGTTAATAAGGTTACAATATTGGGAGTATATCTATGATTCAGTAAACTATTGGTATCTGGAATTTCTTGTATTGAGTTTACAGGAATTCTTAAGACAAGCTTTTGAGGTGAGCATTCTTGATTGCCAAAAATCTCGTTATAGATAGGCTCATTAGACTGCACACTTATACTTCGAGCTTCTTGAGTTTGAATGTGACAGGGACTAATTTGAGGGGTACAGGAGTGTAGCCCGATACTATTCAAGATAAGAGTGACAAGAATTCCTAGATAGCGGTGCGACCCCGGCGAGGTTCCCTCGCCATGGGAACGCGCACCAAGACATCGGAAGAGTTTATTCATGGAAAACTGTATCATGAAATGACTTGAAAGATGCTGTACGCTAGCACTTTCCAGTTGAGCGTTCATGCCTACAGGATTACCTAAGGAATCTTTTGCCGACCTGGGACGATCTATGATGGAAAGGATATGCGATCGCGTTAGATGCATCTCACTAATGATCTTCTAAGGTCACCGCAGACTTCCGGATTGTTGGCAAAATTAGCATTAAGTCGTTTGTGCAACTCCTCTAATAGCCGTTCGAGCTCCTTAATATCTACTTCCGCTTCTGCCGTGGGATTCCAACCTGATTGGATCTCTGAGTCAAAAATACCCTAGGTGCGCTCTTACCATTAAGAATTAAATTCCCTATAGGTGTGCGCCTCCAGCATTTGTGTCTGGCAACCAGACTAGGATTGTCTTGACTTCTAGCAAACTGCTCTACCAACTCGCTGCGACTGCTCTTCAACCTCTTGGCCAATTTGTCTAGTTTCTTAATGCTGCTTGGCGTTAGCATGTTTGTTAACTCGGATTTTATATTCTCCTTGTTTTGTCTGTGTGCTTCTCATTGCTTGGGCTCATCGCCTACACACCAAAGTTAGATCAGAAGCTTATTTTAAGCATAGACACTTGATAACTTAATGAACATAATTACACACATGTATTGGAATTAAGTCTGTGGAATTAAGTCTGTAAATCGCCCATCACTGTGTTGGATCAAGATGGGACTACAAAACTTTCTTTTCTTAGAATACAACAAGCAATTAATTAGGAGTGCATCAATGAGCTATAAAGATGAACTATTTCCTTGGCGCATCATCCGCCATCTGCCTAAATGCCAGGGAATCGTTGTCCCTCGCTTTCGCCGCCGAAATCAAGCAGAAGCCCATCTACAAGCACTGCGCTGCTTAATACCTGATGCTCGATTCACCTTCATGTTCGACATCACACTAGATGACATTGTGCCAGCGATCGCTATGACAAAGCACCTATCTCAACCAAATCATCAATAAAACCAAATTCTTGGCTCTAATCACTGTTTTATTTCGCCGCATCAAAGCGCCTAAGAAGTTTCCCATTACTAAGCGCCAAATTGCCATACTTACCGACATTCCTGAATCATGGATTCTCAAAATCTAGCTCTGGTCTGATGTTCTGTTTGTCGATGGCCTTTAGGCCACGCTACGCGAACGCCGAGACACAGTAGAGCAATTGATCCGTAAGGGTGACGCTGGTAAAGTGGAAAAATGCACTACTAGCGCACAGCTACAGCAGTTGCAGCATGCCATCCAATCGGACTACAAAAATCTGCAACTTCAAAAAGCACCCCTAACCATCAGATGACATAAGGACTACGGCCTAATGGCATTTTCGTGCTTTCGTGGATCTTGGCAAAATCAAACAGAACCGACCTCAGCCACTGTGAATCAAAAACTTATCCTGATCTGGTATCGCAACGATTTACGGATCCATGACCATGAACCACTCTATCAAGCTGTCCAGGAAAAAGCTCAAATTATCCCCCTGTACTGCTTTGATGACAGACAATTTGGTACTACCTCTTAGCCGTCGGTCTTAACCTTTGGTAAAGCACTCTATGGGCTTTTGCTTTGGATGAAGTATTTCAAGTTGAGTGTTGAGAGTTAACAGTTAACCTTCAACACTCAATTAGCCAGCCACCAATTAGCCAGCCATCAATTTTTCCCTTTCGCTGTTGATGTTGATCAAAACACAGATGGACAGGATTATATGGATAAAACTGTGCTATCTATCTGTATTTAGGAATCTGTGTTTACCAATCCTGGTTGGATTCCTGTTTTGCCTTACTCAGTTCTAAGGTCACGGCACTGGTAACTTAAGGGCAGGGTGAGATTCTGAAGGACGAATTCGGTATTTAACCAGATTGGCGAGATCTTGTAGTTGACCAATTGCTTCAGCACCTTCCAACTTCATCAGCTCTCGGTCATCGCGCATTTCAGTCCAAGTGATCCCGTAATCTGAAACCAAAAATCGAATCAGGTGATTGTCCCCCAAGCTAACCATAAACGATGCGCTATTCATCTGCCCACCACAGGTGTAGCAGGAGGCTAAATAGCCTTGGTTTTCTAGTACAATTGCCAACGCCTGTAGATTCATTACTAAATCTCGGACAAATTGACGGTGCTCCTCTGCAAGTCGTATAAACACTTCTGTTCTCCAAACACCACTCCTAGATTTTAGAGCTTCTATTCTTTCTTAAAAATTTAATCTTCATGTTTCAAGATAAATCAGGATAAAATTGGGGGATTTTTCTAAGAAATAGACTCTTGTCAATCTTTTCCTTAATCTCTTGCCTTGTTCTATCCCAAAATTAACCTGTCGGTCAAGGCAAATTGGCTCCCTTGTCATAATTTTCATGAGTCAAGGGATATACATTAGTAGTTTCTATATGTTTATGGAAATTCTTTAACTAACCTAACTACCGGTTCAAGCACAACCGATAGTTCCGTGTTATTAGCGAGCCTTAGATGTTAATTTACTTGCCACCAACCAAATGCCGGTCCTATAAATCTCACCGTTAGCCAGAATACAATCATAAAGACAATACCAGCCCAAGCTCCCCTAGTCGTCCATTTAACAAACTGCTCACCCTGACTTTTAGTTATCGGGAGCCATGGAAATATGTTGGCTTCTTTCCCGTAGTCTTCTCCCAGTGCTGCTTTCCGGCGTTTTGCTTCACCCATAATCGTTTTTAATCACTCAGTGATAATAATAACCACTCAGTGATAATAATAACCTATGTATTGAACAATGGTGGGCATTAGCAGAGCTCGTGTAGAATTTCTTAACTTTAGGGGATGATCAGCCTTGGCAACCTCAATAAATTTACTAAGCCGCCAACAGTATCATCAAGGCTGCCCTTATCCCCCCAAAGATCGGGGGGCAGGAAAAAGGCAAAGGGATCGGGAGAATTTATTCACCCTGTTATGGGTGTGGTGCCACCTTTTACCTTTTTTCTTTTACCTTCAAACCTGTACCTCTTCCAGCATCAATTTAGAACGCTTGAGTTCTTCTGAAAGGGGAACAGGGTAATGACCTGTGAAACAAGCAGAGCAGAAACTCTTGGAGTCTTTCCTTGTGGCTAGCATCATTCCCTCCCAACTCAGATAAGCGAGGGAATCCACACCAATATAATTGGCTATTTCTGCTACTGACTTGGTGGCGGCAATCAGTTGCTCTTGGTTATCGGTGTCTATTCCAAAGAAGCAAGGATGAGTGACTGGGGGCGAGGAGACTCGCATATGTACTTCAGCTACACCTGCATCACGCAAAGCTTTGATAAGTTTGCTGCTGGTGTTTCCTCGAACAATGGAGTCATCTACTAGTACCACTCGTTTACCAACTAAGACATCTTTGAGGGGATTAAGTTTCATTCGGATGCCAGTTTCTCGCATACTCTGAGTGGGTTGGATAAAGGTGCGACCTACATAGCGATTTTTAATCAGTCCCTCTCCGTAAGGAATACCGGACTCTCGGGAAAAGCCGATAGCTGCCGGGACACCGGAATCGGGTACAGCAATCACCATGTCCGCATCTGGTGTTGACTCTTTTGCCAGCTGACGCCCTAGGCGTAACCGATAGCTAAACACAGTTTGATCATCCATGATGCTATCAGGGCGAGCAAAGTAAATCATCTCAAAGATACAAACTTTGCGCTCTGGCTTTTGACTCCAGTCGAAGGAAGCAATGCCTTCGTCATTAATCCAGACTAATTCTCCCGGTTCCACATCCCGCAGATAGTCAGCACCGATAATATCTAAACCACAGGTTTCTGATGCCAGGACGTAGCCCCCAGAATTGCCACCTAAGGTGCCAATCACTAGAGGGCGAATGCCATTGGGGTCACGAACACCCATTAATCCATCCGGTGTGCCAATCACTAAACTAAACGCTCCTTGGCAAGATTGAAAGGCACTCATTGCTGCCTCCAACCACCCTTTGCCATGGTTAACCTCTGCAGCGATCCCTAGGGCGATTAGTTCTGAATCGGTAGTGGTCATCAAGTTAGAGTTATGCTTGAGTAAATCATCACGTAATTGGATAGTGTTGACCAAGTTACCGTTATGAGCCAAAGCCAACGGTCCTAAGGGAGTTTCCACCACGGCTGGTTGAGCATTGGCGATATGGCTAGAACCAGTGGTAGAATAGCGGTTATGACCAACGGCAATCTGACCAGGTAGCTGATCCAAAATTTCTTCATTAAAGACCTGGGAGACTAGCCCCATATCTTTGTAGACATGGAGCTGCTTGTCATCAAAGGTAGCAATCCCTGATGATTCCTGACCTCGGTGCTGTAGGGCAAATAGACCAAAGTAAGTCAGCTTAGCGACATCTTGCTCTGGTGCATAGATACCAAAGACTCCGCAAGCTTCCTCTGGCTTGTCCAAGTGCTGGGGATAGTCATCCTTGGACTGATCACAATATTGGTCAGAGGAAAGGGATTGGTTGGACATCATAACTATTATGGGTTGCTCCTAATTGCGGCATGAAGTCGATTTAACCTAAATCCCAAGGGGATTGGTTTTGTATATTTAATTAAACTTAATGTTTCCTTAACGATATCACCTATACGATATTATTGTGGGTTAATGTCGGCAATTCCTGGGTATTCCTAAAGCGGTTACTGCATTTTGCCCCCCGAAACCAAAGCTAAAACATAGTGCCTGCCTGACTTGGCACTGACGCGCTATAGTTACGAAATCCAAATCCCATTCCGGTTCCCTCAACCCAATACAAGGGGGTAAGGTTTGGTGTTTTAAAGCGATTAGACACAAAGCAGTACCAATGGCTCCAGAAGCACCAAGAGTGTGACCGGTGGCTCCTTTGGTAGAACTGATTGCCACCCCTTGGGGAAATAGCTGCTGAATCAGCTCCGCTTCATTCTGGTCATTAAGTTTGGTTCCGGTACCGTGGGTATGGATATAATCAATATTTTTAGGAAATAGGTGGCTGCGGTCTAGACATTGTTTGATAGCTGCGATCGCACTCTGTCGATTTGGGTTAGGTTTACTGACATGATAAGCGTCCGAGGTTAAGCCAAACCCCAGTAATTTTCCATAGATAGGGGCGGCTCGACGACGAGCCAAATCCTCTGACTCCAATACCAAGACAGAACCTCCCTCTGCCAACACCAAGCCTTGACGTTGCTTGTCAAAGGGGTAAGCACCAGTTTTTGCTAGAGCCCCCATTTTAGTAAATCCGGCTAGGGTTAGAGGAGTAATTGGTGCTTCTACAGCACCAGCAATGACTCGTTGGCATTGACCAGTTTGAATCAATTCAAATCCTTGAGCGATCGCCCAAATTCCTGTTGCACAAGCTGCCATTGGTGCTAGGACTGGCCCAAAGGAACCGATGTAATGGGCAGCAGCAATAGCTGGTTGATGGGGTAGAGTATCTAACCAATGCTCTAGAGTTAAGGTCTCATTTAAGATATCGAATCGCTTATACTCTGGTTCGGTGTCGAGTTTGCTCTGACTAGTCATCTGTTCCTGGGCTAGTTGCTCCCAAGCCGCCTGACAGCTACGACTGGAACCAATCACCACACCACAATCCTTGAGAGGGATGGTTAATTTAGCATCTTCAAGAGCATCTGCTACAACCTGGTAGGTCAGCTGTTCAATAGAAGCTGGTGTCTTACCAATCATAGCCAACGGTAGAGGTGATAAATTGGCGAAGGGTTGATACCAGCTAATAGCTGACTCACCGTTTAGCAAATGCTGCCAACTGGGTTTGAGGTTGCCTAAAGCAGATACTAATCCAATCCCAGTAACGCATACCTGCACGGATTCGTTGAAAGATCGTTATTCTTTATCTTCAGCTTTCTTCAGGTTTTCGATGCCTTGAATGACCTTGACTGATTCAATGCGATCGCCTTGCTGAATTTTGTTTACCACATCCATACCTTTAGTGACATAGCCAAATACAGCATAGTCCCCATCCAAGAAAGGCAGTTCTGCTAGGGCAAAGTAAAACTGTGAAGAGGCTGAGTCTGGCATTTGGGAACGAGCCATGGCAACAGCACCACGAGTATGAGTCAACTGAGGATCACTATTAATTCCGGCTACCTTAAAGGTTTTTCTGTATATCGGTTCCTCTGCCCCCTTCGGCTTAATTTCTAGTGGGATGTAGCGAGTTTCCTTCGTTTGTGGATCTATGAACCCCCCTGTGCCCAGAAGCTCTACTGGGAATTTTGGATTTTTTCCTTGGGGATCACCACCTTGGACAACAAATGGTTGAGGTTCCCTTACCACTCGGTGAAACACTAGTCCGTCATAAACACCCTTTTGAACCAGATCCACAAAGTTGCCAGCTGTAATCGGGGCATTGGTTCCATCCACTTCAATAGTAATCGGTGAGCCTTTTACCCTCAGCTCAACAGTAGCTTTGTTGTCTAGTCGGGGTAAATTGCTGAATTGGGGATTGCTGGTGGTTTCAGCAGGAGTAGGGTTGTTTTGGGGAGTTGATGATTCCGTTGAGTTTGCCATTGGGTTGCTGCATCCTGCTATTACCAGACCTAACACTACTAAAATCACCGATAGCCAGCGCCGGATATTTATTCTCATTATCTTGTTAACTTTCTAGGTTTCTGTAGCCTATACTACTGAATTATTTAAGAAGCTTTATTTAAGCAGGAAGCAACTTGATGGGGGAGTGTGCCACCTAGGAATTTACAACCCTTCCAAGGGAACTCCTAAGAAACGAGCCAGCTCTGCTCCCTGATTTTCTAATTCCGAAAGGGAGATGGGTTGACCGACACGAGTCAGAGGAACTTCCCGACGATCCTTAGTGCGCACGTAGAGGACTCGGCGTGGATTTAGACCCTCTTTGATGTCTACTCGAATCGACTGGACATCTTCTGTACGGCAACTGAATTCGACTTCACGGTTTTTACCGGGAAAGCCAGACCGCACTACTCTGACCATACCTGTTTCTTGGTTAAATTCATTGTAGCCTCCGCCGATATCCCAATAAATGGTTAGCCATAGGTAGAGAGATAGCAACAGCGCAGCAACGCCATAGAAACCCATTGCTACTCCCTGAGGGATAAAAATTAGGTTGGTTGCATCTCCAATCGGGAGTAGATCCATGTTGAGATAACTCGAAAGCCCTGCCAGGAAAAAGCCTATACCTCCTATAGATACAGCTCCTGCCACTAAATAGTTGCTCAAACGGCGAGAGCCAAGAACCGATTGTCGAAGTACCAGGTTTTCCAGTTGGTTGGTGGATGCTGCCATGAGAAGATGTGGTTGCCTCTATGAAATCTGACTTGACAATAGTGCTGAGGACCGAGAGTAAATCAGTAAGTTATGGATACTCCAGCGAGCTCATCTAGAACTTGTATCACATTTTTGACCAAGACAGGGAAATTATGTAACTTTTGACACCAAATCTCAAAAAAATCTGAGGAGTATGTGTAATTTTGTAAAATTTTTGGTATTTATTATTATTGTATGTAACGTTTGTAACCCAACTCTCCTTATGGGAGAATCAAGTCAAGGGTTTAACTGCGTGATAGTTTAAGAAACATTAAGTGACCACAGCCTAACCTGATAGCCTGTGGGATCCCGTTAAAAGACCATCCTGTAAGAGGAAAGTGACTCTTGCCTCACTGAAATCTAAGGGAAATCCACCTCTAAAAGGGTGGAAGTGTCGCTAAAAAGACGTAAAAGCGTCCCAATTTTGAATCCTTGCAAATCGTTATATGTATGAGGATTTGAATCTATGACAGTAGCAGTAGGACGCGCCCCCAGCACCAGAGGATGGTTTGACATCCTCGATGACTGGCTCAAGCGCGATCGCTTTGTATTCGTCGGCTGGTCCGGCATTCTGTTGTTCCCCTGTGCCTACATGGCGTTAGGGGGCTGGCTAACTGGTACCACCTTTGTAACCTCTTGGTACACCCACGGCTTAGCATCTTCTTACCTAGAAGGTTGTAACTTCCTGACCGTAGCAGTGTCCTCTCCTCCCAACAGTCTGGGACATTCCCTACTGCTGTTGTGGGGACCAGAAGCCCAAGGAGACTTGACTCGCTGGTTCCAACTAGGAGGGTTGTGGAGCTTCGTAGCATTCCACGGAGCATTTGGTCTGATTGGGTTCATGCTGCGGCAATTTGAAATTGCTCGTCTAGTAGGCATTAGACCCTACAACGCGATCGCATTCAGTGCGCCGATTGCAGTATTTGTCAGCGTGTTCCTGATGTACCCGTTGGGACAGTCCAGCTGGTTCTTTGCTCCTAGCTTCGGAGTAGCGGGTATCTTCCGTTTCATCCTGTTCCTGCAAGGCTTCCACAACTGGACACTGAATCCCTTCCACATGATGGGCGTAGCTGGGGTACTCGGTGGTGCTCTGCTGTGTGCCATTCATGGGGCAACGGTGGAAAATACCCTGTTCCAGGATGGTGACAAAGCCAATACCTTCCGGGCGTTCAACCCGACCCAAGCGGAAGAGACCTACTCAATGGTCACCGCTAACCGGTTCTGGTCTCAAATCTTCGGCATTGCCTTCTCCAACAAGCGCTGGCTGCATTTCTTTATGCTGTTTGTGCCAGTAACTGGCTTGTGGATGAGTGCAGTAGGAATTGTAGGTTTAGCATTGAACCTGCGAGCCTATGACTTCGTGTCCCAGGAAATCCGGGCAGCAGAAGATCCAGAATTTGAGACGTTCTATACTAAGAACATTTTGCTAAATGAGGGTCTCCGGGCTTGGATGGCTCCGGCAGACCAACCTCACCAAAACTTTGAGTTCCCTGAGGAGGTACTACCGCGTGGTAACGCTCTCTAATAATGTTGGTATGGTTGCGGGCAATCGTGACCAAGAATCTTCCGGTTTCGCCTGGTGGTCTGGTAATGCCCGTCTGATCAACCTCTCTGGTAAGTTGCTGGGAGCTCATGTTTCCCATGCTGGCCTGATCGTTTTCTGGGCTGGCGCAATGACCCTATTTGAGGTTGCTCACTACATTCCCGAAAAGCCTGTGTTCGAGCAAGGATTAATTCTAATCCCTCACATGGCTACTTTGGGTTGGGGTGTTGGTCCTGGTGGCGAAATTGTTGACACTTTCCCCTACTTTGTTATTGGTGTCCTACACCTGATTTCTTCTGCCGTATTGGGCTTCGGCGGTATTTATCACGCCGTTCGTGGTCCTGAAGCCTTAGAAAATTATTCTAACTTCTTTGGTTACGACTGGAAGGACAAGAACAAGATGACTAGTATCATCGGGTTCCACCTGATCATTTTAGGATTGGGTGCCTTCTTGCTGGTGATCAAGGCCATGTTCGTCGGCGGTGTTTATGACTCTTGGGCACCCGGTGGTGGTGCGGTTCGTTTGATCACCAACCCAACCCTGAACCCCGGTGTGATCTTCGGCTACTTAGTCGATGCTCCCTTCGGTGGAGAAGGTTGGATTATTGGTGTCGCCAACATGGAAGACATCATTGGCGGTCATATCTGGATTGGTCTGATCTGCATCTTTGGTGGTGTATTCCACATTCTGACTAAACCCTTCGGCTGGGCTCGTCGTGCCTTTGTCTGGTCTGGAGAAGCTTACCTCTCCTACAGCTTAGGTGCCTTGTCCATGATGGGCTTCATTTGCTCTTGCTACGTGTGGTTCAACAACACCGCTTATCCTAGCGAGTTCTATGGCCCTACTAATGCTGAAGCGTCTCAAGCTCAGTCTTTCGTGTTTTTAGCCCGTGACCAACGCCTAGGTGCTAACATTGCGTCTTCCCAAGGGCCTACTGGTCTGGGTAAATACCTGATGCGCTCTCCTACTGGTGAAATCATCTTCGGTGGTGAAACCATGCGCTTCTGGGACTTCCAAGGTCCGTGGTTGGAGCCTCTACGGGGTCCCAATGGTCTGGATGTTAACAAGCTCAGAAATGACATTCAGCCTTGGCAGCTACGTCGTGCTGCTGAGTACATGACCCATGCTCCTAACGGTTCCATCAACTCTGTAGGTGGCATTATTACTGAGGCAAATTCCTTCAACTATGTCAACCCTCGTGCTTGGTTGGCTAGTTTCCACTTTGTAATGGCCTTCTTCTTCCTAGTTGGTCACCTCTGGCACGCTGGTCGCGCACGGGCTGCTGCGGCTGGATTCGAGAAAGGTATTGACCGTGACACTGAGGCAGTACTTGAAATGCCTGACCTTGACTAGGTGATGGGATTGAGTTAATAACTCAATGGTAAATCACACTAAGTAAAGTCTAATTAATGGCTAATTAATGGCTAACTAAAAGCTAAGTGATTTTTAAGGCTCCTGTACTTTACAGGAGCTTTTCTTTGGAACAGTTTTCTCCATATAGCACTACGCATTGAGATGTTTGACATTGCTAAACTCCGAAACTTAGTCTAAGCTGACTTCTGACTTCTGACTTCTGACTTCTGACTTGCGCGTAGCGCTATAACTCCTGTCTAAGTTAGTCATGGCTGTATATAGGTCATGGGTAAGCTGTGCAGCTCCTTTTTTAACTGACTTGGTAGAATAATCTCCTACACTAATCGCAGATCCAACAGTCACTTTGACGTCACAACCCCATTTAGGAATAGGCTGGCTATAATTAAGAGCAATCGGTACAATATTGAGACCAATACCAGGGTGAGATGATTCTACCTGCAAGGCAATACGAGCCATACCAGGTTTTAAGGGGTTTACTTCACCATTACGGAAAATATTGCCTTCAGGAAACATTACCAGTACTTCGCCATTGCTCAGGAGTTCGACAGTGTGACGGATACTGCTAATTCCTCCACGTCCAGTATCTACGGGGAACCCTCCTAGACGACGGATAAACCAACCCTGTATGCCATAGATTTCATTGGCTGAGACCATATACCGCAAGTCACGTCCGGTTACAGGTTTGCCAACGGCGTAAGGAACCATTAACGCATCCCAACGAGAGCGATGGGTGGGAGCTAAAATAACAGGACCTGTTTTAGGAACGTTCTCTTGCCCTGTTACGGTAAGTTGACCAAAATGAAACGGAATAACAACACGCCGTGCTAAGGGATAGATAATGTTAGTTAACCCGTGGCAAATACCAGAATCTACAGACATGGTTTTGATGGCGTTACCGTGATCGTTACCATAATCAGAAGTATGTTTTAGCGTTGTTGTCATTGCTCAATCCTACTTACTGCAAGTAGAGCTAAACTATCAATGATCAAGGGTTTGTCCTAAATCCTTAACCTTCAGTTCTACTGTATGTGGTTTCGATCTCAATATCTGACACTCACAGGACACTTCTTGTGGTGTCATGCCCTGATCTGTTCCCTATGGATACTGAAGCTATTAATGGCGTGGCTGAAGGTAAGCATATGCGCTACTTGAGGTGCTGCTTGAGGTGCCGTCAGCCGTCAGCCGTCAGCCGTCAGCCGTCAGCCGTCAGCCGTGGGCTTTTGGCCCACGCTGCGCGAACAGCTTTGTGCCATAGACTTTGACGCTGTGACTTTACTCAGATTATTAAACTAAGGCTTACCTGTTTTCTGGATGCAGTTGCTCATGGGGGAAACCCCCGTGAGCAACTGCATCGCTTATTCAAAAGCTATTGGGTGTAGCTTGCCCAAGCGCCCATAAACTGATAGCTGATAGCTGATAGCTGATAGCTGATAGCTGATAGCTGATAGCTGATAGCTGATAGCTGATAGCTTACGGTCTTTTGCGTCGCTCGGCAAACCAAGATTGCAACTGTTCCCGACAAACGGATTCCATAATTCCCCCTAAAACTGGCAACCGATGATTAGAACAAGCACTATCAGGAAGATTAGCAACGGTGCGAATGCTGCCAGTTTTAGGATCGTCTACACCATAAACCAGAAGACCGAGTCGTGCTAGGATAATCGCTCCGGCACACATGGGACAAGGTTCCAAAGTAACGTAGAGAGTGCAGTGATTAAGATGCCAACTTTGCAGCTGTTGACCAGCAGCACGGAGTGCCAGGATTTCCGCATGAGCAGTGGGGTCTTTGTCCCGCTCTCGGCGATTCTCTCCTGTAGCAATTAACTTACCTTCATTATCTACAATCACCGCACCCACTGGTACCTCACCCGCTTCACCAGCTTTCTGGGCAATTTCTATGGCAACAGTCATCCATTTGCGATGGATGAGATAGGAGTTATCAATCGGGTTAGGTACTTCCATTCTGGGGAGTAGGGAGCAGGGAGCAGGGAGTAGGGAGCAGGGAGCAGGGAAGAGAGGGAAGCGTGGGGAAATAGGGGTATAAGGATTAATTGGTAATTGCTATTTTAAATTTTCAATTGTTAATTTCAATACCTAACTTTGGGGTTTATAGTAATTAATCTAAGTTATAGATTTTATAATATTAATCAAGACTGGTTCCACCAATAGCGCCACCTTTATCAAGCACATAAGCGATCGCATTATGAAGGTCTGTGCCCTGGAAATTCTCAACGTAGTCGCACTGGTTACCACCAGTAAAGAATAATACTTCAGCTTGAACTCTCCACGGGTTGAAACCACATGGATTCTAAGCGGATGTTGCTTCGCGGGTTAAAACCACGCTTGGTGCGCTTTCCATAGGCGAATTAAATTCGCCATGGGTCGCACCTCTGCGCAACGCTTCACGATACGATCTAGATAGAGAGTCCAGCTTGTATCGTTGTGGCAGGTTCAAAACTGCCCTTCCGACCTCGGCCAGAGAAAACTCTAGCTGTGTCGATACTTTGCGAAGAATGTTGGCTGCTCCGTTGCAGTCAGCATTTATCAATTCGCCCTTTCCAGACTTGTAAAGCCCACGTCTAACTCTTCTCCCACTTTCTTTCCACCCCAAGCCCGAAGGGCACGCTTCGCGAACGGGTTTTCCACCAAGTGTAGGCAAAAAATCACGGTCTAAAAAGCTAGCCTTGCTGGTGTAACTTTCTTCAGTCTCAACGAATTTGATACCGTACTCAATACATAGCTGTTCTATCCGACTTTTTAATTTAGCAGTAGGTATCTGAACAAACTGCTGATTATTCTTTTTTCCAATATTGATGCTGTCTTTGTTGCGCTTGTTCCAACCAAATACGACTGTACTAACGTTATTCCTTAAGCACCAGTTAACTATGAATCTAGCGGCTTTATTTACGTTGTCTCGCATTTGTCGATTTCGCTTTTCAATCAAAAAAGCTAGATGTTCGTCCCAGTAGTCTCTACTTTTACCCTTTTTGATAGCACCTACACGCTTGTTGTACCACTGGTTTTGAGACTTAACTTTTCTTCCATCTAATATAAACGACTTACCTGTAGTAGACACGCAGGTTAACCAGTTATTTAAACCAGGATCAATCCCTAAGACTTCACCTGTTTGAGTAACTGCTTCAGGAGCTGTTCTCTCATAGACGAACTCTAGATACAAGCACCCGTTTCTTGGTACAAATCGATACTCTTTTATCGCTTTGTAGTCAATATTGGAAGGCATAGGTAGAAGGAAATGGTCTATCCCAAACCATGCTTTAATCTGTTTTCCTAGAGTAAACTTAAGCTGACCCTTTATCAGCTTCACCCATCTAGCCGGATAGCTAACAACAGCCAATCCCCCCTTTTTTCTATAATTAGGAACTCTAGGCTTGTTTGCTAGCTGACCTTTCTTATATAGCTTGTTTAAGGCTTTGTAAGACTTAAAGGATTCTATTACTCCGTGTAGTGTCTGCTGAGCACAAGCTGACCTCATTGCCTTGAAGTGATGATTTGTCTTCATTATCTTATCCAGATCGGCATTTGTAAGATACCTTCCAGCTTTGAACAACAATTGACGGCAGTAATAAATCCCGCAGTTAGTTAACTTGTTAGCTTCTGAACAGATAAACTCGATAATTGCTCTATTATCAGGTGTCGTAGTTATTAAATGTTGTTGACAACCATACATATTGCATCGACCTTTTGCTGTGCTAATTTAATTATATACTACCGTAATGAATGGGTCAAACATATGCCAGAAAAAAAGAGAAGAGTCGGGAGACCAAGTATCTATGAGGAAAGCAAAAAGACTTACAGTGTTAAGGTTACAAAAATAGCTTGGGGAAATATTAAAAATATGGCAGAGTCTTCTGGCTTGAGCTTGTCTGAGTTCATGGAGTACCTAGGAAGGAATGGAAAACTACCTTAAACACGATAGCCGGGATAAATCCCGGCACGCTCCACGCCCACCCAATAAATTAGGTGGCTAACTCTCGCTTGTTACTTTCCTGTTTCACTATCTTGATTCACCCTGAAAGCTTAACCACTCAACCTTAACCCTGCAACCAACTAACCTTCAACCAATTAACTTTCAACTGTATCCGATTGTTACTGTTTGACCCGGTGGGTGGAACGGGCATCTTGCCCGTTTCCTGCCTCGGACAGGCTTTCCCAAAACTGGCAAAGAGGTGGAAAATCAGGGCCAGCCTTTTGGTGGTGCGTTACGGGGCAGACTATCTCAACCCTGGCTACGAGGCGAAAAATAAGGGCAAGTCCGCCCCTAACACACCCTACGCCTTCAACCTTCAACCTACTGAATGCTTACTAACCCTTCAACCTTAACCCTCCAACCAACTAACCTCCAACCTTCAACTTTCAACCAACTAACCTTCAACCTAAAAATTAGCCCGCTGCCTGAGTTAACAAAGACTCCAATTGTCCCTTACCGTCTAAATCATACAACTCATCGCAACCGCCAATGTGTTGGTTATTGATAAAAATTTGGGGTACCGTTCGACCTCCGTTGGCTCGTTCCGCCATCTGGTTTCTGGCATTGTCGTCCCCATCGATTTTATACTCGGTGTAGTCAAC
>NZ_JAAHHE010000115.1:0-19449 GCF_010692525.1 Moorena sp. SIO3B2 | reverse complement strand
CTTTGTACAAAGATGGCCTTCCTTTGATGAAACGACTAATTCAAGCTCGTTGCTCTATTACTGCTCCTCCTACTCTTCCGATACCTCTCTAAACCTGACCAAACGTCTTTCCAAAAGAGCCACACCCAAATTAATATTGGTCGGGCAATCACGACTATTTCATAATTCCCCAGAAGAGAGTGTCGGAAGTGTCGCAAGTGTGGGTAAATTTTGAGTGGTAATGGGGTATCGAACGATGGGATCGCCTCAAGCAAGAAATGCGATCGCGTAACGTGGCCTTAGGTCAATCGCATTCATCCCATCCTTAGATACCCTCAACTTTTTCCTGTTTCCTGTTCCCTTGTTTACATCTTAACTAAAAATGCTATCGCTATTTCAGTTTCCTGTCTTTTGTTGCGATAAAAGATAGGAAGCTGATTTTTTTGATTACCAAAAATAACTCCAATTAAGTAAGCTATCAGCTGTCAGTTGCGTAGGGTGCGTGGCGTTGCTGATTCTGGGTATGGTTTCGCCCCCCTAGCCCCCCAATTTTGGGGGGAACAAAACTCTCTATCAAAGTCCCCCGCCCCCCTAGCCAACCAATTTTATGGGGAACAAAACTCTCTATCAAAGTCCCCCAAAGTTGGGGGATTTAGGGGGCTTGACCAAAACCAAACGTACGCTCGTTCATACTTCAATTGAGCAACGCCGATTTTTTTTAACTACCAATAAAAAACCAATTAACTAAGCATTCATTATTAGATTAATGCTGAATGCTTATAGTTTACATTATAAACCAAAAGCTGATGATAACAACACCAAAAATTATCAGTTTATTTTAAGATTATTACCTCTTACTTATTCCCACAATTACCACACTTTCCACACTCTCCTATTACCCATATTTCGTAATAAAAAAAAATTCCTAAATCCCTTGGCTAGTAGTTAATTTATGTATATATTAATAATATAACCACTTAAGAGAAAAGATTCTGATGACTGAAAACATTCCTCCCACCCCGGACAACCAAGGTCGCAAACCTAATCAATTCAAGCTCTTGTTGATCGGAACTCCTCAACAGGTTCACGATACGATTAATGCGCTGTATTCCGTTAAATACGCATATCCCTACGAGTGGAGCACTCCCGAGCCCACCGAAAAGCCTGGTGAGGTGATGACCACTTTAGTGCGATATTTTTACCTAGACTAGGATAGGAATTTGCCAGGGCTTTTACGCCCTGGCCACCATGAAGATTTAAGGTTGTTTTCTGAAGCGGGATGAAGTAGAATGGAATAGGATAAGTCAGAGCTTAGAATGTGGTTGCTTTCGAGCAATTGCTGACTAACTCTGGTGGAATGTTTTTAGTCATCAGAATTTATTTCTTTGAGTTGACCTATTGTTTACTCGTTTTTGTGTACACAATAGAATTCGGTCAAGACTTGGGTTTAACCAGAACTTGACCGAATTTTTTTTATTGTTAATTTAAGTATTCAGCTATCAGCAGTCAGCTGTCAGCTATCAGCTGTCAGCTATCAGCTATCAGCTATCAGCTATCAGCTATCAGCTTTCAGCTTTCAGCTTTTGAATAAAACAGGTAAGCATAAGTTGAATCTGAGTTAAGTCACAGGGTCGAATCCTGTCCCACAAAGCTGTTCGTGTAGCGTGGCCAACCGCCAAGCGCTTTTCCCCAGATTTTCAATTCTCATGAATCTCGAACTATTAGGTGCGACCCGTGGCGAATTTAATAATTAGATGCGGAAAGCGCACCTTTAAATTCTCCTGTTCCCGTAGCGTGGCCATAGGCCTGCATAGGTTTATATTAACTTGACGGCTGACAGCTGACAGCTGACAGCTGACGGCTGAATGCTTACCCCAGATGCATATAATCTAAATCTAATAATGTTTCTAATTTCCCTATGGGAAGATGGCACAGGAATTCTCGGACACTGGATACTTTCTGGGCGCGCAAAGCAAATAATGTCCCACAGTAGGGAAGATGTTTAATTGCTAAAGCAAAATCTTTCTGTAGAGGGATGTCTTTGTATTGTTCGTAAGTTGTTTCTATTTCTCTAACCAAAGCGTCATAGTTAGCTTTGATTTGATTAAATAATTCCAACCATTTGGGATAGTAAGTTAAAAACTCTTCTCCTTCATTTAAAATAATCTCCAATATACTGCGAGGAGAAAATCCGCTTTTGGCAGAAGATATTTCTATATATTTCGCTGATTTGACTTTAATTCGATTAAAGAGATGGTCGCAAACAATATAGCCCTCTGAAATCATCGGATCTAAAGCTTCCGTAGCTTTGATAATCAAGGGTAAGGTTGTTAACGGATAAGTCTTAACAATTTTCCAACCATATTTACCTTCCCATTTACTCGGTAATTCTTCCTGCAATGTCTGAAGATTTCGCGCCCCATGCAAGATGAGTTGTTCTCTATTGTGTCGCACTACAATGCGATTATAAGGAGTCATTAACTCAAACATAAAACAGTATGCTGTTTCTTGGGGCAATTGATAACCGGCGGAGTGCCAAACTTTCCAAAAAAGTTCGGCAAATGTCAGGTCAAATCCTTTCACTTCAGCCATACCATTCGGCAAAGCCGACGCTACGCGAACGGGGGTGCCAGTTGATTGAACTCTCCATTCCCCTTGGTAAAAATAGAGAACCATCAGGGAACCATCTAATTTTTCATAAACACGAGTGTTCTTCCAGTCAAGAGTTGCTGCTTGACTTTCTCCGTAGTTAAAAAATTTATCATAGGGATAAGATATGATATCCCAATTATTAGCTTCATCTAAAATAATTCCGCGACATTGCTGTACTATTTTATCGTTTAAGGGAGATTCAGTTTGGGAATATTTTAAACAGACGAGATCAGGAAACTGCTGATGGCGATTTACTTTAATCTTAAATTGATTACATAAACTCTCTAATCCCTGGGTTCTTAGATAATCCTGTAACTCCATCTCTATGTTTCCTAATCTCTGTTTTTCCTAAGTTGACCAGCATGATTAACCCTTAGCGATCGCTAATTATAGTGATTACATCTCTATTACAGCGTTTTTCATAACTATGAGGTACACAGGATTTTTTCCCTGTTCCCATCTTGATGCAATAGCGAGTGAGGGAAACCACGGCAGTTGCTCATGGGGGAAACCCCCAAGACCGCACTGCCTCCCCAAAACCACGGTGCATAGCTATTCCCTATTTCCTGCTCCCTGACCCCAGCTCCGAGGGTCCCTGCTGCCTAAAACCCAGAAATTTGTATATCACCCAGTTTAAAACTGCTGTATATCTTATGTAATTTTATTGTAGCACAATTAATCTATCTGGAAAAAACACTCAACAGTCAACAGATTGGAAATTGCTATCTATTTAAGCATTCAGCTATCAGCCGTCAGCTGTCAGCGTTTGATATTTTGGCTGACAGATTAAATCACGACATTGCCGAAGTATCTTAATAAACCAACGCACTTCACCCTTATCTTCTACTCCTTCAATGCCATTGCGAGTGGCTAGGGATTCAGCAGCATCAGCTAAATCACCATCCCACTCTTCGATTACCTCAAGAGCTTCTAGGGCTTGTGGATTATTTGCCAGTTCGGAGCGTAACTTGGAAATCTGTTCTGATGTAAGTGTAGTCATCAAGTTATTTCGCTAAACTTGCTGAATTTGACAACAACTTTCAGTTTATAACAGTTTTTATAGAAAATAGCGTTTGATATGCCGTTGCTTAATAATGGAATGATTTTAAGCGCACCTGTGGAATAGGTATCTTGGTAGAACTGGCATCTTGCCAGTTTCATGCTTATTTTCGTGCGGGCAGGATGCCCACTCTATAATGGAATGATTTTAAGCGCACCTGTGGAATGGGGATCAGGCGTGGCACTGGCATCAAGCCAGTTTCAATCTATTTTCGTGCGGGCAGGATGCCCAATATTTTCGTGCGGGCAGGATGCCCACTCTACTCCTATTCATTCAGAGACTGACGCAACGGCCTTTATATTAAATTTATAGCAATCTGTGTCGAAATTTTGATAATTTTTCTTCCCTACTCCCTACTCCCTACTCCCTACTCCCTTTGCTATATAAGGTACCTTAAATTTTGTTAAACCTACTCGACACGGCCTGCTTTCTTGAAACTCTCTCAGGGCATCCGTGAAATGAATTGTACCAACAGGGGGGCGCTAAACAACAGAGCGATATCAATAACGGTGATAGTAGCGAAGCGAATCTGTTGACTACTCATAATTACTTATTTCCTCATTTATCAAGGTAGCTTAAATTTTGTTAAACCTACTCGACACGGCCTGCTTTCTTGAAACTCTCTCAGGGCATCCGTGAAATAAATTGTACTAACAGGGGGGCGCTAAACAACAGAGCGATATCAATAACGGTGATAGTAGCGAAGCGAATCTGTTGACTACTCATAATTACCTATTTCCTCATTTATCAACGTACATTAAATTTTGTTAAACCTACTCGACACGGCCTGCTTTCTTGAAACACTCTCAGGGCATCCGTGAAATGAATTGTACTAACAGGGGGGCGCTAAACAACAGAGCGATATCAATAACGGTGATAGTAGCGAAGCGAATTTGTTGACTACTCATAATTACCTATTTCCTCCAGCAGTTATCTAAAACTTCTTTAAAGTTGATGTGAATATACTACAGTCCACAATAATTTCACTGCACCGACTTAGCTCACCCACCTTAGTGATTTTCCAGACCGATTGGTGTGATCTGGATCACAATAGCAAAGGGAACAGGGAGTAGGTCAGCATTCAGCAGTCAGCGGTCAGCGGTCAGCTTGTTGATAGCTGATAGCAGCTAAAGTAGCGTTGCTGATTCTGGGTATGATTCCGCGCCCCATACCCAGAATCAGCAACGCCATTTTCTGAGGGTGACCATAGACCAAATCCTGTGGCTGATACGCGACACGCTGATAGCTGAATGCTTACGAGGCAACAGGCAACAGGCAAGAGCTATATAGAGATTTTTGGGAATGGAAAAAACTGTAATCGCTGTTTACAATTCATTTAAAAACCCTATACCAATCCAGGGATTTTCCTTAATGCATATAAAATTAAATTTGTCAAGTAACTTTACTGAACTTTTGTTCTAGGGGCAATGTCCTAGAAGCCTGTGGTAAATTTAACTCAAAGACTGCGGAAGCTTGCCGATCGAAAAGGTTGGCATAGGGAGGATTCCGTTCCCCAGATTCTGGTCACTCAAGGGTGTATCTGATTTTTATTCAACCGCTGGTAATCCAACTAGCTTGCTCCGGATTAGGTAGCGCTAGCCTTGTATCAATAGCTAAACATCCCATGCGGCAATTTAATTTTTAATCAGAGTTAAAACGTTCTGCTGATGACACCCTTTTTTCGCAAGGCTTTTGCCCATCTACCCAAAAAAAATCCTAGGTCACACCGATCAGATGGTCACTCTAGCGCTAATCAAGCCTCTACTTCGAGGAGGTTCGATGCAAAAGCAGATCATCCTCGGCCTTCGTTCCAAAGATATTCTTTAGTCCTACTATTATTCCTCAGCTGTAGTATTTCCATTGGGTTAAGCACAAGGTTAGTGTCTGCCCAAAGTGATGGCAGTACCACTGATAGTAACAAAACCCTAAGGGAGAGTACCATCGAGGAACTCAAGGAAAAATCTCAACCCACCTTTGCTCTACCTTCCCCACCAACTAAAGCTCCTGAGATCGATGCTCCTCCTGCTGGTAAGTACATCCTAGAATTCAATCGCAGCCCAGTAGTAGGCTCTCGTTTTAGTTTAAGAGGCATCTATGACGAAGCACGGCTAGGGTTTACTCGTCCCCGAGATTGGCAACTCAAATCTGTCAAAGCCTTGATTCGCTTTCGCCATTCTCCAGCGCTCTATGCCACTCGCTCTAATCTTACCGTTCTAATTAATGGTGTTAGCGTTGGCAGTATTCCTCTCAAGCGCCAGAAAGGGGAAATTGGGAATGTGCTATTTAATATTCCGATAGACCAACTCCGTAACTACAACCAAATCACAATTGCGGCGCTACAGAATAACTCTCCTACCTGTACTCAAGACCCCTATGATCCTTCCCTATGGACAGAAATTCTACCCGATTCTAAAATAGTCTTTGATTTTGAACCCCAACCGGTTTCTCTAGACTTCAATCGCTATCCTTACCCGATCTTTGATGACCTCAGTCTAGAACCAAATCAAATTACTTATCTGTTGCCCAAGGAGATTGATGATAATTGGTTAACTAGCACTGCTCGTTTCCAAGCTTCCTTAGGTAGGCTAGCGGATTATCGTCGCCTGAAGACTTCCTTGGTGAAATCTGTTAAAGAGGTCAGTGGAACGGGGATTAATCGATTTTCTGGTAATCGATTGGTGATCATCGGCACACCAGAACAACAGCCAGAACTCAAATCCCTGAAACTACCCCTTCCTGTAGGAAATAATCAGATTCTCGATGCTAAGGAAAAAGCCTTACCCCCCGATGTCGGGGTCTTAATGTTAACCACCACTCCTGGCAATGAAGGCGCAGTATT
Organism: Moorena sp. SIO3B2; assembly: GCF_010692525.1. Taxonomy (NCBI): domain Bacteria; kingdom Bacillati; phylum Cyanobacteriota; class Cyanophyceae; order Coleofasciculales; family Coleofasciculaceae; genus Moorena; species Moorena sp. SIO3B2. The sequence goes on along the minus strand of NZ_JAAHHE010000115.1, from coordinate 12,919 downwards.
GGTAGCAACCGGTAATGGGCCAGAAGGAGTGGCGAAAGCAGTACAGTTTTTAGTGCAATCGGAAGACCGTCAAATTGGTACCAGTCAAGCGATCTTAGTTGAAAAGCTGGAGGAAGTGCCAACCCCTGCATCCCGTGATTGGCCAGACTATTTACCTGTAGAACCCACATTCAAGCTCAGCGACCTCAAAACTCCCTACAATCAGCCGATTGAGGATATAACAGTCAGGGGTTCTGATTCCCCACCCATTACTATTGACTTCCGGGCATTGCCCGATGATAAGTTTGAGGGGGATAACTATATGAACCTAATTTATAGCTACGGCCCCCAAATTAATCCCAAAACCTCAGTAGTGGAAGTCAAGCTAGATGGCATTGCCCTAATCGGCAAAAAGCTAACGTCCATCGATGGTGGAACTAGAGAGTCCCTGAGGGTTGCCCTGCCTAGTGACAACATTACCCCCTATTCTAAAATCCAGGTGGATTTTCGTCTTGATGCTCGGGAACGGCGCTCCTGTAGCAAAGTAACTGACCAACAGCTTTGGGGTACGTTGCACAGTGATACAAATTTTGAACTCCAGCGCACCAGTGTTGCCAAAGTCCCAGATTTGGGGTTGCTGAAAACGGGTTTTCCCTTTGCTGCTCCTCAGGATTTATCCAATACCGTTATTGTGCTACCAAAAGACCCCTCAATCAGTGTACTGATGACATTACTACAGTTCACTAACAGACTGGGACGGTTAAGCAAAGCGGAATCAATCCAGCTATCAGTTTATACTAAAGATTCTTTACCCACTGAGGAACGCAGTGACCATCATTTGGTAGGAATTGGCCCTCAAGATAAATTTCCGTTTCCTGAAATTTTCTCTTCTGGTGGTTTTGAATTAAAAGATTTTTTGACAAGGCAGCGGAGTGATAGTCAAATTCAAACCTGGTCTGATCATGATGGGGTGATCAAAGAAATTATATCGCCATGGAATAAAGAACGGGTGCTGCTTGCTCTAAGTGCTCAAACTGATAAAGGCTTAGAAAAAGTCCAAGACTTATTAAATCAAGACCCACTATTCTCTCAAATCAAGGGAGACACGGTACTGATTAGTGCTAACTCGGAAAATCCCAATATTTATCAACAAAATTCTTATAATATGGAGTTTTTCAAGCCAAAGCGCCAGCGTCAAATGGAAAAACCTGAGTTGACTCAGCAAATTTTTAACTTCATAATAAGAAGTTGGTTGTTGTTAGCTCCAGCTATTGTAGCTGCAACCTTGCTTAGTTACGGTGTTATTCAGTTTTATCTCCAAAAAATGGCTAGGGATAGAAATTAATGACGGTTTTTTAAGTCAAAATGCCAAATTAAAAATTCAAAATGACTAAATTTATAATTTGGAATTGTTTCCAATTACTACAAGAAAATGAATTAGTTAATGGGGTATTTTTGAATTTTGAATTGATAATTTTGAATTGGAGCGAAGCGATTGACTATTCCATTTTTAAAGATTAGGTCAAAACCGGGTCACAGAGGCTTGGTGACCACACCCCAACAGCGACAGCGACTAACAGTCTGGGTAGTGGAAGACTTACCCTATATATTTGACCAGATTTTACAGTGGCTAAGTCGCCGTCAATTGCTGTTGCTAATTGGATCTTTACTATTGCTATTCATTCCTCTAATTACTGCTCGCCCACCAATTTGGCAACAAGGGTTGCTTGCTGTAATTTTGTTCCTGATGGGACGGGTGATTATTCAGATGGAGGAAGATAAACCGAATCGTAAAACCAGTGAATATCTCCACTTATTGTTAGTTTTACTTAGCGCTTTCACTACCCTACGCTATTTTTATTACCGCACTAGATATACGCTGAATTTTGAAGGGTGGCTGAATATAGTTTTTTGCTTGCTGTTGTATGGAGCAGAATTTTATGCGATCGCTACCTTATTTTTGGCGTACTTTCAAACCTTAAAAATCAAAGAACGTAAAGCAGTTAGTTTAGAAAATATTCCCCAAGAGGAGTGGTTTAGGGTTGATATTTACATTCCTACCTATAACGAAGATCTCGAAATTGTCCGCAAAACCACCTTAGCGGCTGTAGCCATTGACTATCCGACTGATAAAAAATCAGTTTATGTCCTTGATGATGGCAGAAAGTATCCAGAGCGTAGGGAAAAGTTGCGCCAAATGTGTGAGGATCTAGGCTCCGAACTCCTGACTCGGGATAATAATCATCATGCTAAAGCTGGCAATATCAACACAGCTTTTCATAAAACCAAAGGGGATTTAGTGCTTATTCTTGATTGTGACCACATTCCCGCTAAAAACTTGTTGAAGGAAACTGTTGGCTTCTTTTTTAACCCTAAGGTTTCCTTTGTCCAAACACCCCACTGGTTCTATAACCCAGACCCCTTTGAGCGTAATCTGCTCACAGAAGGCAGAATACCTGTGGGTAATGAACTGTTTTATAAGGTGCTGCAAAAGGGCAATGATTTCTGGAATGCGGCGTTCTTTTGTGGGTCTGCGGCGGTGATTCGCAAAACCCACGTCATGGAAATCGGAGGTATTGCCACCGAAACAGTTACCGAAGACTGCCATACTGCCTTCCGTCTGCACTCAAAGGGTTACGAGTCGGTCTACTACGACAAGATTATGGTGGCAGGTTTAGCGCCAGAAAAATTTTCGGCCTATATCGGTCAACAGGTACGTTGGGCTAGGGGAATGGCTCAGATTCTGCGCCTGGAAAATCCCTTGTTCAACCGGAAGGTGAGGTTGAGCCTGCCCCAACGGTTGTGCTACATGAGTGCCACAGCCCACTTTTTCTTCGGCTTCCCGCGATTGATGTATGCGATCGCACCCACTCTATTCTTATTATTTGGCATCAATTCGGTTAAGGGTCTCGGTTTTGAAACCTTGTGCTATGCTCTGCCTCACGTTATTTTATCGATGCAGACCAACCACATTCCCTACAAGCACGTCCGTTTCTCCTTCTGGAACGAGATTTTTGAATTTGCCCTGTCATTCCAGGCGGGAATGGTTACCCTCTTAGCTCTGATTAATCCTAAGTTAGGGTCTTTCAATGTTACCGATAAAGGGATGAATGTTACCAAGCGCAGCTTTGATTTTGATTCGGTCAAGTACCTAGTGTTAGTGGCTGCACTGGCTACTGCTGCCTTGTTTACTGTACCTCTGTGGCTATGGTTAAGACCGGAGGATAGCCAAGCGGTGATTGTTAATGTTTTTTGGTCTATCTTTAACCTAATCCTTCTGATGGCTGCTTGTCTAGTTGCTTTCGAGCAACCCCAACTCCGTCGTGCTCACCGGATGCCAAGGAAGTTAACGGCTGTGATTCATACTCCACAGCAGAGTTGGAGAGGTGAAACCGTTAATGTTAGTGAAAGTGGTGCCCAAATTCTGCTGAATACCCGACCCAACATCCCTGATCAAATTAGAGTGGAACTCGAAGGAGACTACGGACACAAGTGCTTGGTCCGAGGGCGGGTGATGCGAGAAGTTGCTATGGGTGACCAGGTGAGGCTATTTGTTGATTTTATTAATCTCACCGGTACTCAGCAAGATGATCTGGTCTTAGTTATTTATTCTGATGTCAATGAGTGGTATTCCCAGAGACGATCTGAAACAGACCATCCTCTGGAATCCCTTAAGTTTATTGCTACGAGTATCAGACGAGTCTTCCGTGAATTCCGACCAGCTAAAGAGACCAAGGTACGTCAAAAGGTTCAAGCACCGGTGCAATTATATTGGGATTACTGGAAAAACTATTCCGTTAGCGCGACAATCACGGAAATTGGCACTCATGATTTACGGTTGGAATTAGATGGCCACCAGATTAGCAATCTCGATATCATGCAGAAGACTAAACCCCTGATCAGTTTACTGGTAACTCAGGAATCTAATCACTTACAAGATTTGAGTTTTTTGGCTAAGGTGGAAACTATAGAGCAATTAGTTGATAGCGGATCTGTTAATTCAATTGCGATCGAGTTAAGTTTTCCAGAATCAATAGAAGAGCAGCAACAGCTCAAAATTCGACAGCTTCTGAATAGCTTGGATTGATAGCAAAGAGAATAGGAAATAGGGAATATGAACCCCTTAACTCTTGACCTGCGACCACTCCTGAGGTTAACCCACCGGGAATTTGAGCAAATTGCAGCAGCTAACCGCGATCTGCGGTTGGAACTGACTGCTGATGGAGAACTGATTGTTATGCCCCCAACAGGAGGAAATACCGGTAGGCGTAATGCCGATCTAACGTACCAACTCCAAGCTTGGAGTCGTCAGACCCAACTTGAGGTGCGACCCGTGGCGAATTTAATTCGCCAAGTAAGAGCGCACCTAGGGAAGTTTTCGACTCCTCTACTGTGTTTCAACTCCCCAATGGAGCAGGACGTTCTCCTGATGCAGCTTGGGTTAGCTCAGACCGATGGAACAGCCTTACTCTTGAGGAACAAGAAACCTTTCCACCTCTATGTCCTGACTTTGTGATTGAATTGCGCTCCAAAACTGATTCTCTGACATCTCTACAGAACAAGATGCTGGAATATATGGATAATGGCTGTCGCCTCGGTTGGTTGATTAACTATCAAAATCAACAGGTTGAGATTTACCGTTCTGGTCAAGCAAAAGAAATTCTACAATCTCCCCAGATTCTTTCTGGGGAGGAGGTATTACCCGATTTCCGATTGGATTTGCAGTTGATTTGGATTTGATATCTCTCCTCTTTGAAAAAAGGGGATTCTAAACCGAATACCGACACTAGATATAGCGCATAATAATTCATGCGATCGCTTATCAATTATCCTTTAGGAAGTAGGGAGGGTTGCGTCAATTTAATTTACATCATAAGTATGAGAAGCGCTATAGTTTATTTTTTTAGACTTTCAAATGCAAAATTATGGTAAAATTTTTATGTTGATTGGTCTGATTAAGATAACTAGACCGGTCTTTTTTAACCCTAAATTGCTCTTTTTAGGATATTTTGTTACCCCCTGAGCCCTAAAACCTAATACCTAAGACCTGAACTATTAGTAAATCACGATATTATTATATTATAGCATAATAAACTATAATCAAAACGGTATATGAACTTTGAAGACGCTCTGGAATTCGCCAATGCCTTAGTGTTTGCCAAATCGGGAAATCATCTCACTGATTTACAGCAAGCCTTAATTGAGGCATCTTGGTCCTGGAAGCGTCAGAGTTATGATACTATTGCCGAAACCTATGGCTATTCACCGACTTACCTGAAACATGATGTCGGTCCTAAGCTGTGGAAACTTCTCTCAGAGGCTTTGGGGGAAAAAGTCAGTAAAAAAAACTTTCGCTCAGCCCTCGAACGACGGTGGCGCAGTGAACAGGAAACTATCTCCTCGAACCAACAGCCAACTACACTCGAAAGCATAACCCCAGTCGGGGACTCGACCGAGGAAACAGATGGGATTGGCTTAAGGCCAGGCTACGGGAACGGAAAACCACGTCACGATTGGTCAGAAGCCGTTGATGTTCGTTTCTTTTATGGAAGACAATCAGAACTAGCCCAGTTGCAGCAATGGATTCTGAGCGAACACTGTCGGCTAGTCGCCTTGTTAGGTATGGGCGGCATGGGCAAAACCTCCCTATCGATCAAGCTTGCCCAACAACTCCAACACCAGTTTGAGTTTGTTATTTGGCGCTCCCTACGTAATGCTCCTGACCTATCAGAGATTTTGATTCAGTTGCTGAGATTTCTATCCAATCAGCAAGACATTGATTTACCAGATACCACAGACGATAAAATTTCCCGACTTCTGAATGATATACGCTCCCACCGTTGTTTGCTAGTTCTCGATAATATGGAAACAATTTTACAAGGGGGAGCTCAAAGCAATGCTGCTGGACATTATCAAGCTGGATATGAAGAATACGGTCAACTATTGAGACGGTGGGGAGAAAACTCCCATCAAAGCTGCTTAGTACTAACCTCTCGGGAGAAGCCTCAAGAAATTGGACTGCTTGAAGCAGAAGTGCTACCTGTCCGCTCCCTACAATTAAGTGGTTTGAAAACTGCTGAAGGACAAGAAATATTTAATATTATCGGTTCTTTCCAAGGTGAAGAAAGGGAATGGAAGCAGTTAATTAATCGCTATTCTGGTAATCCCTTAGCTCTAAAAATTTTAGCGACAACAATCCAGAAATTATTTGCCGGTAATATTTCGGAATTCTTAAATCAAGATGCGATAATATTTGGTAATATTAAAAATCTTTTAGAGCAGCATTTTGCCCGATTAAGCGCTCCAGAACGAACAGTAATTTTTTGGCTGGCCATCAATCGAGAAGAAGCCTCATTTGCTGACTTACGAGATGATATATTTCCTCCTGTACCACCCCAACAACTGATCGACACCCTGGAATCCTTGGAACAGCGATCGCTTGTGGAAAGAAAAGCGTCTCTGTTTTCCCTACAACCAGTGGTGATGGAATACGTAACTGAACGCTTGGTTGAGCAAATCTGTGAAGACGTTATTGCTGGTGTAACTGCCATTAATAACACTAATAACTGGGAAAATTCCCTGTTGATAACTCATGCTATCCTCAAAGCTCAGACCAAAGATTATCTTAGAAATACTCAAATTCGTCTAATTATCAAACCCATTGTAGAGCGTCTACAGATTGCTTTAACTGGTAAAGGTAACCTAGAAACCCATCTAAATCAGATTCTCGAAACTCTTCGAGGCAAACCTGCCTTAGCCATTGGCTACGCTGGTGGAAATATTATTAATCTCCTTTGTCAACAGGAAATCTGTTTAAAAGGCTATGATTTTTCAAGAGTTACGATTTGGCAAGCTTATCTACAAGGGGTGGATTTACAAGATGTCAATTTCGCTCACTCCGATTTATCCAAGTCAGTGTTTACTAAAACCTTAGGAGTAGTATTTGGAGTAGCGTTTAGTCCTGATGGTAAGCTTTTAGCTACTGGAGATGTGGAAGGTCAGTTGCGTTTATGGCAAGTCGAGAATGGTAAGCCAATTTTAATTTGCAAAGGTCATACCGGTTGGGTTTGGTCTGTTGCCTTTAGTCCTGATGGTAATACCCTAGCCAGTTGCAGTAGTGACAAAACGATTAAACTATGGAATGTCAGCACAGGTCAGTGTATTAAAACCTTAGAAGGCCATACCAGTTCTATTTGGTCAGTAGCATTCAGTAGGGATGGTAAAACCCTAGCCAGTGGTAGTGATGAATCAACAGTAAGGCTTTGGGATGTAAACACTGGTGAATGCCGTCAGGTATGTCAGGGACACACCGGTCAAGTCCTGTCGGTGGCGTTTAGTGCAGATGGTAAAACCCTAGCCAGTGGTAGTGATGACCAGACAGTGAGACTGTGGGATCTTAGTACTGGTGAATGTCGCCAAATCTGTTATGGTCATACTAATCGGATTTGGTCAGTTAATTTTAGTCCTGATGGTGCGATGTTAGCCAGTGCAAGTGCTGACTTTACCATTAAATTGTGGGACCCATGCACAGGTGAATGTCTCAACACCTTAACTAACCATAGCGACAGAGTAAGGTCAGTGATGTTTAGTGGAGATGGGCAAACCCTAGTCAGTGGCAGTGATGACCAGACGGTGAGGCTGTGGAATGTCAGCAGTGGTGAATGCCTGAACTACCTACAAGGACACACCAATTCTATATTTTCAGTAGCATTCAATCGGGATGGTCAAACCGTAGCTAGTGGCAGTAGTGACCAAACCGTACGTCTATGGAATAGCAAGACAGGTCGATGTCTTAAAATCCTACAAGGATATACCAATTCTGTATTTTCAGCAGTATTCAGTCCCAATGGTCAACAATTAGCCAGTGCCAGTACTGACAACATGGTCAGGTTGTGGGATGTCAGTAGTGATAACTGTTTAAAGAGACTAGAGGGACACACCGGTTGGGTGACTTCTGTGGCATTTCACCCCAATGGTGAAATTCTCGCTAGCAGCAGCGCTGACCAAACCATACACTTGTGGTCAGTAAGTACAGGTCAATGCCTGAAAGTATTGTGTGGTCACTCCTATTGGGTGCAATCCGTTAGTTTTAGTCCTCTTGGTGAGACTCTTGCCAGTAGTGGTGATGACAAAACCATCCGGTTATGGGACGTCAATACTGGTCAATGTTTTAAGATCTTACGGGGTCACACCAGTTGGATTTGGTCTGTTACCTTCAGTCGAGACGGTCAAACCCTAGCCAGTGCTAGTGAAGACGAAACCATACGCTTATGGGATGTCAGGAGTAGTGAATGTCTCAAGGTTTTACAGGGTCACACTAGTCGGGTACAGTCGGTAGCATTTAGTCCTGATGGCCAAACCCTAGTTAGCAGCAGTGGAGACCAAACTGTTCGGATTTGGGATGTTAGGACTGGGGAATGTGTCAGGATTTTGCGAGGCCATAGTAAAGGTGTCTGGTCTGTCGCCTTTAGTCCTGATGGTGAATTGATTGCCAGTGGTAGCTTAGATCAAACCATTAGGCTTTGGCAGGCAAGTACGGGTAAGTATCTGAGAACCTTACACGGTCATCGGAATTCAGTACGGTCATCGATTGGGTTTAGTCCTGTAAAACATCAAGATCACCAGGGTAGGTCTGATCAAGAACAGGTGAGCAGTTATTGGCTTACTTGTGGCAGTAATGATGGGACTATTAAAGTTTGGAATACCCACACAGGTCAGTGTATTAAAACCTTGATTCCTGATCGACCTTACCAAGGTATGAACATCACAGGGGTTACTGGTTTGAGCCTAGCACAGAAGTCAGCACTGGAAGCGTTGGGGGCGCTGAGTTGATTTAAAGAAGATGGGAACGAAACTGGTGATTTAAGATGAAAATTGTTTTTAACAAGATAGGGGGAGGCAAGAGGGGGCGAAATTCCCCACCTTCTTCCAAGGTGTTGAAGTTACCGTAAGTATAGTGGAGCCTTTATGATCAGCAGGCTATGAGAAAAAGGGTTAAAACTATTTTATTAAGGCTCCACTATACTAAGGTTTCGTCTCTAGGATGGATAGCCCCTCTCAAATACTGTCTATCTGTTTCCTCGCCCAACTCTCTATATACTCTCCTACACTTGTCCCAGCCTCTTCAGCAGACAATTGTAACCACTTCCAGGTAGTGTCAGTCAGCCAGATACCATGCTTTCTTTTTAGTTCATCATAATGAGCTGGAGCCCCCCTCATTCTTTTTTCTGGTTTTTTCTTTTTTATACTTGACATATCGAATTACCGTAGACTATACTAAAATTACTCTAGCAAAGAAACAAGAAAAACAAGGAGGTGATTTAATTCATGGCGACTCTTAGGCAAACATTTCGTCTATATCCCAACAAAACAGCTATATCAAAGATGTTTTACGCAAGAAAATTACATCAATTATTGTATAATGCGGGGATAGCTGATCGTCGCTATGAATGGAAAGCAAACAAGAAAACCATAGGGTACTTAGATCAGCAAAACTGCTTGCCAGCTTTCAAGGAATGTTGGCCAGAGTACAAAGAACTTTACAGTACTTCTTTGCAAGCGACTCTTAAAAGAGTAGATTTAGCATACAATCGTTTCTTGAAGGGATTAAGTGAAATTCCTAGATACAAATCAATCAAGAAGTATTCAGGATGGACTTACCCTAGTAAGGCTGGATGGAAAGCTAATACCGATGGCAAAAACGGGACATTGGTATTGAATGATCTTGGTCTTGTCATCAAGATGCGTGGGCAAGCAAAGTTTTGGGGAACTCCAACAACTTTGACTATTGCTTATAAACCTAGTATTAATGCCTGGTTTGCTTCAATTACAGTCAAAGTTGATACACAGCAGACTAGATATGGCTCAGAATCTGATTTAGTCTACGAGAAAATCGTAGCTTATGACTTGGGAACTGAGACAGCAATTACAGCTTTCAACGGCGCGGAATTTGAAGAGATAGCCAATCAGAGGTTTACTAAAACCCTAGAGCCTAAAGTGAAAGCCGCTGGGAAAGAGAAACGCAGAAAGCAAGCCCCCGATTTCAAGAAAGGAATAAAAGCTTCTAATCGCTGGAAAAAAGCGAATAAGCGAGAGTCTCAACTAAAAATAAAAGCCGGATTACAACGTAAAGACTGGCAGCACAAAGTTACGTCAGATTTAGCTAGTCGTTATGACATCGGCGTAACTGAGAAGTTAAACACGAAAGGATTGACCCGAAAAGCAAAAAAAGGGTCAAAGAGAAAGAAACAGAAAGCTGGATTGAACAAAGCCATTTTAGATGTAGGTTTTGGCACTCTCAACAAGATGTTAACCTACAAAATTGAACTTAAGGGAGGGATTGTCCTTCAATTGCCAACCAGACAATTGAAGCCATCACAGCGCTGCCCAGAATGTGGAAAAGTTCATAAGAACTGGGCTGAATTATCAAATCGATACCATGTCTGCGATGCTTGTAGTTTTGAGTTTGACAGAGACAATACCAGCGCCATGGTAATGTTCAATGCAGCATTAGGAAAACAGCCGGGGTACGGTGCTGACCTCGATAAACGTGGATTTTCTAGCTCTACTTCAAAGACCAGAAAGCATACTGGATCAATGAAGCAACTAGGGAAGTTGAAGCGTCAAAAATCACGCTCATCAGACGGGTCTGCTGACACCCCGTCCTGGCCGTAGGCCACGCTACGCGAACGAACAGGGCGGGGTAGTTCATTTCTTCTCCTTTGATCTTTCTAGCACAATTAGATTTTTTGACGCAATTAATTGAGTCTGAATATGAATTTTATTTAACGGGAGTTGTCAAAGAAGAAATTAATGGGAAGAATGATGAAGCGAGTGCTTTTGAATCTCTAGCCATTGCTCATGAGCATCCTTATCCCCACCAAATGAATCTACAGAAATTTTGCGCTCTGGCATGGGCTTGAGAGGGCCGCTGATGGGACTGTGCTTGCAGTAGCAAATTACGACCATATCGAAATCCATGTCAACCGGGATATCTGGTGTGTAGGTTTCGACCCGTGTAACTTCCCAATCGCTTTGACGGTAATGGGTTGATGAATCTGGATAGTTAGGATCAACAAACTGATCAACTCGAATAAACTCGCTTCGGACGGTATCCAGGTTCAGGCAGCGCCTTGTCGGAGCAGTCGTAATGCTCGAACAAAGTTTTGGTCAGAGAGCCAGAGTGAGCATATTTGCGCTCTTTCCATCCAGGTTGACGCTTTTCAGCACGAAAGACAATCCATTTACGCATTAGTCTTCCTCCTTTTCGGTGTCTTGACACTCCCCGCCTTGCGCATAGCGGGGATTCCTAGATCTGCGAGCCGCCTTAAACCGCCGTGTTCTAATCTTTGACGCCGCCACAAATTAGACAATATCTAAACCAAAAAACCCGTCGAGACCAAGTATTCAGTCAGTTCACAGCAGACCCAGAGGGCAGTTCTCCCTAGGCGTTTAACTACTTAATTGGAAGTGCATGTGCATAGTCCGTTTCCCTTCCTTTTCGTTTGGTTCCGGTGTGCCCCACCGTACCGTTTTATCTTGCATAGTGATTCTTCTGGGTTCACACACCAACTGTTAATTGATGATTGGGTTTTTAAAGAGGACTTTCCCTTCCCTCTAGACATTACTACTTTGAGGTCGATAAGTTACGGGTCTCTCTCCCGGCTCAGCCTACGGTTTTTCAGCCTGTATCTATCTTTAGAGTACAACAAATATTTGTGTGTGTCCATAAATTTGTTTCTTGTTTTTTGTAGATTTATAAGAGAAAGCAGTCCTAGAAGGATTTAAAGTTACCGTAAGAGAGTGGAGCCTTAATTATCAATTTTTAACCTTTTTGCGCGAGACCGACCCACCTTAAAGGCTCCACTCTCTAAGGTTTCGTCTCTAGGGGCTTTAAACCCAAAATTTTTTGTAATAGGATTTGGGAAATTCAGTTTTTCCTTCAAACACACAATCGACTTCAAGAACAGGGTTACCTGTTTCCTCGATATCAACCAATTGCCAGCCATATTTCTGGCGTTGCTGAATCCAAAAATGGTATACTAAAAATAAAACCATGGAATGCCCTAGATGTCATAGCAATAAAACTCATAAATATGGTCATCAAAGAGGAAAAAAAAGATATAAATGCAACGAATGTGGACGACAATTTCTAGAGGTTAAAACTGAGCGTGGTTACGATGAAAAAACTAAATTACTGTGCCTAAAAGCGATGCAGCGCGGTCTTGGGGGTTTCCCCCATGAGCGACCGCATCAAGACAATGTATCTAAATGGCATGGGCTTTAGAGCCATAGAAAGAGTTACTGGTGTTCACCATACCACCATAATAGGTTGGGTTAAAAAAATTAGTTTACGCTTAAAAGATGTATGTTTCACTGAAGAAATCCCTGAAATAACTGAAATAGATGAGCTACAAACCTTTGTTAAAAAAAAACAAGATTTGGGTGTGGACCGCAGCTAACAAGCGCTATCCAGGAATTTTAAACTTTATAGTTGGTGACCGGAGTTCGGAAACTTTTAAAAAGCTTTGGAAGAGCGTAAAATGTTGGCATAGCTTTTGGTATGTTACTGATAAATATGTTGTTTATAAAATATTTATTAATGATATTGACCATTTAACTAAAAAAACTTATATGACTAGAATAGAAAATGAAAATATGAGATTAAGACATTATTTGGCTAGACTACATCGACGCACTCTTTGCTATTCTAAATCATTAGAAATGTTGGAATTATCAATTAGGCTTCTTATTTATTATTTAAAATATCATAAAATCCCCCTTTCAGGTGAAACCATTTCATGATTCAGCAACGCCATATTTCTCAGCCATTTCCTCGCAGCAGTCCTGATCGGCTGCTGCATGGCGTGACTTGTTTTCGTTTTCGTCATACCTGGGTTTTGGCATACTTAGTTGCTCCTAGTTCCCTATCGTCGGACTT
>NZ_JAAHHE010000114.1:0-19507 GCF_010692525.1 Moorena sp. SIO3B2 | reverse complement strand
AGTTGATTTGCCAATAAGTTTATCAACTAATTAAGAAGTAAAAATATCAACAAAAAATGCTAATTATAAGCAAGTTTTTGGTTTGATAAAAAAACCGGATTGGTCAAGACGATATAAACTGTATATTTTGTCATTTAATTACTAACCAAACCCAGATTACTAAAGATTGTGTGAAGTAGATGGCCTAAACTATAAAAAACAATCAAAAATGATGAAGATTGCGATCGCTCAACTCAACCCCACCATTGGTGATATTACAGGCAACGCTCAACGGATTCTTGAAGTAGCCAACACTGCTGCGAGTCAGGATGTGCGTCTGTTGCTGACACCAGAATTATCCTTGTGTGGCTATCCACCACGAGATTTGCTGCTCAATCCCAAGTTTCGAGAGTCGATGACTACACAAGTGCAACAACTAGCTCAGCAGCTACCATTGTCTCTAGCTGTTTTGGTGGGGACAGTAACACCGAATACCAAAGCAGAGCTTGCTGGTGGCAAACCTTTATATAACAGCATTGCTCTACTAGAGGGGGGAAAAGTACGGCAGATTTTTCACAAGCGACTCTTGCCCACCTATGATGTTTTCGATGAAAACCGCTACTTTGAACCAGGACGGGAGAGTAATTCCTTCACCATTGATCACCAGCCATCAGCAATCACAACTCAGAATGCCCACTCTCCAATTAAAATCGGTGTTACCATTTGCGAAGACTTGTGGAACGATGAAGAGTTTTGGGGCAAACGCAGCTATCAAGTCAATCCGATCACAGACTTAGTTCAACAGGGTGTAGACCTAGTGGTAAACTTGTCCGCCTCACCCTATAGCGCGGGTAAACAGAAAACTCGGGAAGCAATGTTGCGCCATAGCGCTAGCCGTTACCATACACCTATCCTCTACGCCAATCAGCTAGGAGGCAATGATGACCTGATATTTGATGGGTGTAGTGTAGCATTTAATCAGGCTGGTGAGATGGTATGTCGCGCCCGTGCCTTTGAAACAGACTTAGTCATTTTGGAATATGACCGAGAAACACACGATCTGGTCACCCCACCAGAAACAACTATAGAGTCTCCACCATCGGCAGCAATAGCACCAGCCCCAGCCAGCCTAGACGAAGAAATTTGGTCAGCCTTAGTCCTAGGAGTCCGAGATTACACCCGTAAGTGTGGTTTTAAAAAAGTAGTAATTGGTTTGAGTGGTGGGATTGATTCTGCTCTTGTAGCTGCTATTGCCACCGCCGCCTTAGGACCAGAGAATGTCTTGGGGATTCTCATGCCTTCTCCCTACAGTTCTGACCACTCCGTCAAAGATGCTCTCTCTTTAGCACAAAACCTAGGTATTAAGACTCACACCCTAGCCATTGGTTCCTTGATGGAAGGGTTTGACCAAACCTTAACCTCTCTATTTGCTGGGACAGAGTTCGGTGTGGCTGAAGAGAATATTCAATCCCGAATTCGGGGCACCTTACTGATGGCGATCGCTAATAAATTTGGCTATCTCCTGCTTTCTACTGGCAACAAGTCAGAGATGGCAGTGGGTTACTGTACCCTCTATGGTGATATGAATGGTGGATTAGCTGTAATTGCCGATGTTCCCAAAACCCGGGTCTACTCCCTATGTCGGTGGCTAAATTCTAGGGCAGAGGAGTCCCAGGTTAATCAGAAGTTGCAGGTTAGTACGCTCAATCTTGAACCTTCAGACTCCTCTTCTAAGCTTCAAGCTGATCAGCGTCAACCTGCTAACCTAACTGACTCGAACGCCAAAGGCGAACAACCTTTAAGCCAAACAGAAATTATTCCTGCTAATATTCTAATCAAGCCCCCCAGCGCTGAATTAAAACCTGGTCAAGTAGACCAAGATTCCTTGCCATCTTACGATATCCTAGATGATATTCTCGAGCGACTGATCCAGCAGCACCAAGCCCCGGAGCAAATTATTGATGCAGGTCATCAGCCCGAAGTGGTTCACAAAATCATCCGACTAGTCGCTCGTGTTGAATTTAAGCGCCGACAAGCCCCGCCAGGCTTAAAGGTTACTGACCGCGCCTTTGGTACTGGCTGGCGGATGCCAATTGCTAGTCGTTGGCTATAGCATTAGTCTATTAATGATTAGTCATTAATCATTAGTCATTAGTCTTTGGTCTTTGGTCTTTGGTAATTAGTCATTGCTAAAGACCAGAAGACTTATTGTTGACGACAATGGACTAATACTGGACTAATAACTAATCACTACCTAGCCAGGGAAGTCTTGTTCAAGAAATCCATAATAGAATAGCAGTTTCGTGATCGAGTAAGTGGGACGGTAAAAATAAACGTAATAGTCTGGTTGTTGACTGTTCACAGTCTATAGAACCCATTTGATAGAAACTAGGATTGATTGAAAAAGGGTACAGGAATCCCCCCTAACCTTAATAAGGGGGGTAGGTAACAGTAGGAAAGAGCTCCAAGTATTTTTTTGGTGTTATGGTAAGCATTCAGCTATCAGCTATCAGCTATCAGCTATCAGCTATCAGCTATCAGCTATCAGCTATCAGCTATCAGCTATCAGCTAATGCGCTACGCGCACGCTACGCGAACAGCTTTGGAATAAAACAAGTAAGCATTGGAATAATGCTGAGTTACCTCACAGCGTCGTTCGCACAGCGTGGCCAAACGCGCACGCGTGGCCGTTCGCGTAGCGTGGCCAAAAGGCCAAAAGGCCAAGGCCAAAGCCTGTGCCACAAGGCTGACGGCATTAGGCTGACGGCATTATGCTTACTTGTTATGACAAATCAGCATTGGGTTTCATGATTTATTTGGAAATACTAGATGACGTTTACTGTCAGCAGTGAACAGTCAAGGATCAACAAAAAACCTGGTCAATTGGAGCTAAACGGTAAGCCTTCAGGGCTCAGCTGCTCAGGAGTCAGCTAAAGCATCGACCCAAACTTAGGTATTTGGGTCTGGATGGGAGTAGATGATGGGAGTACATAAGTATTCGGGCGAGAATGTTCTTTCTTAAAGGTTGGTTGATTCAAGATTGCTTGTAGCTAAGGGCTGATTAGGAATGGCTGAATTCTGTTCGCGTAGCGTGCGCGAATGCGCATATGCTGAATGCTGACATCGTATTAATTTGCTTATTAATTTACTGGTGCAGTTGGTTAAAATTATGGTGAAAGGGTAAGAGGGAGAGGTAAAAATAAAAATTTCCCTCTATCTTGACTAGTTAAATTGAAATTTTTCGCCATTTTGGAATGAATTTGTTTAATCACAATCGCTATAATTTCACCAATTCCTACTGCTAGATTGTTGAAATTTGTGCTACACTCTTACCCGATGTATTTGAACCTAGACGCAGCAATTAATAGGGATCCTCTGATTGTATCTCCCGAAACTCTAGTAACAGAGGCAATTGCCCGCATGATCCAGTTCGACTCTAGTTACGTACTCGTCCAGTCGCAACTGTCATTAGTAGGCATTTTTACTGAGCGAGATTTGCTAAAGGTCATAGTCGAAGGGATTGGGCTTTCTGGACTAGCGATCGCTGACGTGATGACCACAGAATTAATTACACTACCAGCCACTGAAGTCGAGAATGTCGAGAATATAGTCAAGCTACTGTCTCGATTGCGCCAACATCGGATTCGTCATCTACCAGTTGTAGAGGATAGTGGACGACCGACAGGTATCATTACAGAAAATAGTTTGCTGCAAGTGCTAGAACCAGCAACAATGTTGGCTACTAATCAACAGCTGGTAGACGGAGTTAATCAGCCCACGGCTCAACTAGAAGCCACAAATCAGGAACTAGAAGCATTTGCCTATTCAGTATCCCACGAGTTAAGCGCTCCACTACGAAGGATTAAGAGTTTTATTAAGGTTCTATCAAAGGACTATCATCACCAGTTGGATCTCAAAGGACAACACTATCTCCAACGTATATCTGCTAACAGTCAGCATATGTGGAAACTCATTGAGGATTTGCTAGAGCTTTCGAGAGTTAGCGGTGACCCGATGCACTACCAGCAGGTTGATTTGAGCAAGATGGTTGCTGAAATTAGGTTAGAACTCACACAAACCCAACCTGAACGGAGCGTGGAATGGGTCATTGCCAAAGGAATTCAGGCTTATGGAGATAGTACGTTGCTCCGGATTGTTTTACAGAATCTACTCCACAACGCCTGGAAATACACATCCCATCATCCCCAAGCCAGGATTGAATTTGGAGTTTGCCCATTGTCCGCACCTCAGACAGGGGGGCAAGAGCAAACTAGTGATGAAGCGATCGCCTATTTTGTCCGGGATGATGGAGCTGGCTTTGATCTGGCTGACGCTGACAGATTATTTATCCCTTTTGTACGCTTGCACAACGAAGCCGAGTTTACTGGCAATGGCATTGGACTCGCTACTGTAAAGCGTATTATTCACCGACATGGTGGCAGAGTCTGGGCTAAAAGTGCAATTGAACAAGGAGCAACGTTTTATTTTACCCTTCCACCCTTCAAAAATTATTCGCTATAATAACACCATTGCTTGGTCTCCTCCACACCTAAAAACGTAAGCATTCAGCCGTCAGCCGTCAGCCGTCAGCCGTCAGCCGTCAGTGGTCAGTGGTCAGCTTATTTTATTCAAAAGCACCGATTGCGCTACGGGCACGCTGCGCGAACAGTAGCGTGGCCATTCCCGTAGCCTGGCCTTTGGCTGATAGCTGATAGCACCGATTGCGCTACGGGCACGCTGCGCGAACAGTAGCGTGCCCGTAGCCCATTAGCTGATAGGTGATAACTGATAGCTGAATGCTTACCTAAAAACTATTGCAATCACTACTGATCTAATGATTAGCAATAGTTAAATTACAATTGATGATCTGTGTGCAAACATAAAAATGACAAAATGGCAGCCATGTGTTTCATTTTTATGATAATACAGGCTTTAAGATGGCTTTGGTAATTATGGCGCTTAGGCAATTTAAGCTGTTAGGAATTGAATTTACAGAAATCGCAGCTTGTTTGCCCCCCTGCTTGACGCGGGGGGTGAAAACAAGTTAGGGGATGCACACCCCTGGTCTACTTTCTTTGTGATTAGGAGGTGATATAACTAGTGCAATACGGGACAAAGAAAATATTATTATCTGGATTATTGTCTGGGAACATACCAGATGAAACTAATGACCTACTTGTTTTCTGGTGTGAACAAGCCAACAACCTGTACAAGCAGGCTTGGTAGGCAGTAAGACAGACTTATTTTGAAAACTGTGAGTATTACACTTACTTTGATGCTTATGACATGTACCGAGTTGGTCCCAAAGACGGCGTTGCTTAATAATGTAATGATTTTAATAGTAGGTGCGCGCCTCCAAGGCCGCGAGCAATCCCTCGCGGCCTTGGGTCGCACCTGTGGAATGGGCATCTTGCTTAGGTGCGCTCTTACTTGGCGAATTAAATTCGCCACGGGTCGCACCTGTGGAATGGGCATCTTGTGTGGAACTGGCATCTTGCCAGTTTCAATATATTGTCGGGCGGGCAGGATGCCCACTCTACTCCTATTCATTACTTGATTCAGAAACGCCGAGAATACAAGAGTATTAAGGTTAGCTATGGTCAACTTTGCAAAGCAAAGATTTCAAGGATAATCCGCACTACAAAGCACTAGGTGTTAACCAAGTTCTAGTCTAAGGAGACTTTAGGAGAAGCCATTTATCGGTTGGGATTAAACCTAAACTTACCTGAGTTCGACATAACCAACTATCCGGCAATTGAGGAGTCAGTAGTCAGGAATCAGTAGTCATAATAATTGATTTTCCATCCAGGAATTTTTAATATAAATTTGCTTGGTAATCCACTAATCGTTATTGATACTACCACTAACCTTGCTAAATTATTATCCTGATTTCTGAATTATGTATTCTGTATACTCCTCAAAACCAGCCAATTCAGGTAATGACATCGATTTGAGTTAAAAATTAGCCATAAATGTGTAGATGATGAGATTAGTAATATCATAATCCAAAAGCTTTCTAATCAAGTAGAAACTTATTGAACAATAGATAGGACATATCAATGAATAAACCACTGCGAATTTTGATTGTCGAAGACTCAGAAGATGATGCTGAGTTGCTGGTGGTTGAACTAAAAAATGGTGGCTACGAAGCAATTTATGAACGAGTGGAAGCACCAGGAGCAATGAACGAAGCCTTAGATAATAAGGGGTGGGATCTTGTGATTGCTGATTACTTCATGCCTAAGTTTAGCGCCATTGGTGCCTTACTACTCTTACAAAAAAAAGGGTTAGACTTACCGTTTATTATCGTCTCCGGCTCGATTAAGGAAAATATGGCAATCGCTGCTATGAAAGCGGGAGCCCATGACTATTTACTTAAACACCAGTTAGCACGATTAGTTCCGGCGGTGGAGCGGGAGTTAAGAGAAGCAAAGGTGCGCAAAAATTACCGGAAGGCAATCAAGAGGTTACAAGACCTGACGTTTTATGACGAATTAACCGGTTTGCCTAATCGGACATTGTTTTTATACTACCTGCGCCAGTGGTTTAAGCCAGTACAGCCAACTCACAATCGCAAATGTCTACCGATGGCATACCCGATTATACCAACTCTTTGCTGGGATGAACCAATTGTTGGAAACACTCAGAAGGATAATGTATTTGCTGTGCTATCTCTGACTCTCAGTCGCTACGGAATTATCCAATACAGTCTAGGTGATCTACTCAGTGAACAACTCCTAGTTGCTACTGCTCAACGCTTACAGGAATGCATCGGTGATCAGGATATATTGGCACGGATGGGAGAGAATAAATTTGCGATTTTGCTCTCGAATATCCAAGACTTAGCTCAGGTGAAAGAGACAGCTGAGCGTATCCATCAGGAGATTTCCATCCCATTCGATCTCAATGGGCGAGTTGTGTCTTCTAATTGCTACATTGGTATTGTCCTGAGTACCATGGGGTATGAGCAACCGAAAGATTTGCTGCGAGGGGCAGATACGGCGATGTATTATGCCAAATTAGAGGGGAAAGGAGCCTCAGAAGTTTTTCATCCTAGTATGCAAAAGAGAGCTATTGAGCGACTACAGTTAGAAACCGACTTACAACAGGCAATTAAATACGAAACATTGCATCTGAATTATCAACCAATAGTGTCCCTGACAACCGGCAAAACTATTGGTTTTGAAGCCTTGGCCAGGTGGCAGCACCGCACTCGCATCAAGGTTAGTCCTAGTGAGTTTATTCCGGTAGCAGAAGAAACAGGACTAATTATCCCCCTTGGTGAATGGATTTTACGGGAAGCCTGCAAACAGTTAAGCCTTTGGCAAGACCAGTTTCCTGATTATTCTTCTTTGAGTATCAGTGTGAATCTGTCTGGTATTCAACTCAACCAACCCCAGCTGATTGACCAGATTGACCAAATCTGCACCACGTTAGAATTGAGTGGGGCGAACTTGAAGCTGGAAATTACTGAGAGTGTGTTGGTAGATAATGCCTCAGTTGATAGCACTATCTTGCAGAAACTCAAAGACAGAAATATAAAATTGTGTATCGATGATTTTGGCACCGGATACTCATCGTTTTCCTATCTAAATGATTTGCCAATTGATATCATTAAAATTGCTCGTTCTTTTATTAGCCAAGGATTTACAAAAAATGGTAAAAATTTTGATACGGTAGAAGCGATTGTAAATCTAGCTAAAAAACTAAAAATTCAGGTAATTGCTGAGGGTATAGAAACCCAAGAACAAAAGGATATTTTGCAAGATTTAGGCTGTGAATATGGACAAGGATTCTTATTTGGTGAAGCCCTCACTGCGGAAACGGTGACCAATTTGATGTTAACCAAGCCAGATAGGTTTTGGTAATCGCTATAGTAGGAATTAAGACAAGCAAAAGGGTATCCCCCAATACTCACCGACGATCGGGGGGCAAGCTTGGATGTAAAAGAGGCTAAACATGAAACCTGACTTGGAAAACAGATCCTACACTGCAAGAGCTGACCATAGACTAGGTTATTCAGTCTTGAGCACTTCTTACCACTCAGGACAATGGGCGTTGCTGAATCAAGTAATGAATAGGAGTAGAGTGGGCATCCTGCCCGCGCGAAAATCTCTTGAAACTGGCAAGATGCCAGTTCCACCAAGATGCCCATTCTACAAAACTCTTAAAATCATTCCATTATTCAGCAACGCCGGAAAATGCACTCAAGAGAATGGACTGAGCACTCAAAACTCAGCACTCAGTTTGCTTAAACGTTTACTAATTGCCACAGCGGTGCTGTTGGCTGTTGTCCCTACGACGACTAGTTGCAGTCTACTGGAACGGCAGCCTCGGTCAAACTCTACCTTGGTCTACAAAGGACCAGTTAGGCAGGAGGTGAAAGCTGGTTCATTGATACCAGGGACTGATATTCGGTACATCAGTAGGACGGAGGAGAAAACTGCTGAAGTGTTGATCAATGGACAACGGGCATTCAAGCGCAGTGGTGACTCTCTAGACTGGACTGGAAGCCCTCTGAGGGGAGTCGAAATGGGCCTGAACCAACGGGTATTAGTTTATAGTGAGGAACGCCTACAAGCTGGTGGTAGTGTTAGTCTAACGGTAGATGGGGTATCTTCTAAACCTGGTTGGGTACCGCAGGTACCGGACAAAACAAACCCCAGTCTAGTGGTTTACAAGGTTCCAGTTTTATACCGAGTCAAGCAGGGAGAAACAATTCCTGGAACCACTTTGAGTTATACCGGCAAAACTGAACAAGGTGCGCAGTTGGGTGGATTACCGACCGGAGAGTCTCCTTACCGCCAACGGGGTGACTCGATTAGTTGGCGAGGGGAATTACGCCCTAGAGTTTATCTCGATTTAGTAGTACGTACTGCCTTCTATAACGAAGACCGTCTGAGTGTGACTGGCTTTGCAACAGTTATCCTAGCAATCGGTGGTTGACGGTGGTTCGCCCTTGGCGTCCCTTTTTGGAGTTTGGATGTTAGAGTTAAGGGTTGAGATGGCTACTTGAATGGCGGGAAGACCCTACATTGGTCGATGGACAAATCTAATGCGATCGCAACTGAAAATCAGCATGCCCTGAAAAAACTAGCGTCGGCAGTAGAAGCCTCTCAGGGACAGTTCAAGCTGATTTTAGCCCGCTGTAATTATATCAGGGTGCGTTTCCGTTTGGTAGCGCAATTACCAACACTCTGCTCGGTTGACATTAATACCCTAACCCTTAAGCCATCGGACAAAGTCCTCTATCACACCATTCGGTCAATACTGGGAGAAGAACGCCCTACTTCTGTGATGGTGTTGGGCTTAGAATCGGTGCAGAATCTAGCACAGATGCTGAGTGTTACTAATCAAGTGCTCCAAGAGTTTCAGAAAAATCTTCCTTTCCCCTTAGTGTTATGGATTACAGATGAGGTTCAGCAGCAACTAACCCAGTTTGCTCCAGATTTCGAGAGTTTGGGGACACCGATAGAATTTGCGAACGCAACAGAAACCTTAATTACTGAACTCAAAGAGACTACCGATGCTATCTTTGACTATATTTTAAAATCAAACAGTATAGCATACTTTGTACCTACTGATATAGGTATTGTACGTCACCGGGAAATTGATGCTGCTCTGAAGGATTTACAGCATCGCGGTGAAACCCTTGAACCTGCTCTCAAAGCTAGTATAGAATTCCTTCGTGGTCAAGAGGCTTATGCTAACTATCAGTTGGGTAGTGCAGTAACTCACTATGAGCAAAGTTTGGCATTTTGGCAACCAGCTCAAACAGAGACTG
This sequence comes from Moorena sp. SIO3B2, assembly GCF_010692525.1. Lineage (NCBI taxonomy): Bacteria > Bacillati > Cyanobacteriota > Cyanophyceae > Coleofasciculales > Coleofasciculaceae > Moorena > Moorena sp. SIO3B2. Next base: position 9,744 of record NZ_JAAHHE010000114.1, on the reverse strand, counting down.
AGAGATCGGGAGATCACCAGATCACGAGATCAGGAGATGGGGAGAGTCGGAACAATGTTTCTTCATCTAATTTAGATAACTTAGAAGATGTAAATAGCTTAGAATATCTAGATAATTTAGATGATATAAATAACTTAGAATATCTAGATAACTTAGAATATCTAAATAACTTAGAAAACGGCAGTGATACTACGGTAAATGAGATTACCGTTTCTGATCAGCAATTTCTGGAGCGTCAGGGAATCGTCCTATTTTACATTGGGTTGTGTTATTTCCAGCAGGGGGAAAAGTCTCGGGAACCAGAAAACTGTCTCTATTGGAACGATGCTAGACGATTATTCCAGGAGTGTCTTGATCGGTTTGAGCAGTTGAATCGTCATGATTTAGTCACTAAGTTTATCAATCAACTAGGTGAGGTGATGCAACGCCTAGAGGATTGGGATGATTTGTATCACTTGGCTCACAATGCCCTAGGGTTACAGCAACGCCAAATCCTATTAGGGGCGCAAGGTCTGGCACCACTAAAAGCCCAAGCTTACGGATTTTTAGCAGAAGTCGCTCTTAACCAATCTCGTTGGCAAGAGGCTAAGCAAAATGCTCAGAAAGCATTAGATACTATAGGGAAAGTTTCCTATGGTGTTGCAGAAGAGGGAACAGAGGAAACACAGGAAACAGAGAGCACAGAGGGCACAAAACCATCTCTTAACTCAGGAGTCAGCATTCAGGACAATGCACTCCAGACCATGCACTCACTTCAAACGAGTCTGTATCTACTACTGTTAGCTCAATCTGAGCAACGGCTTGGTCACCCTGAAGCTGCACTCCAACATCTAGAACAGGCAAGGGTTATTGCACCTCAGGATAATCCTCGGTTTTACACTCGGATTTTGCAGGGATTGCGATCGCGTAGCGGTCGGTTAGGGAAATCGCTTTATTTCCAGCAGGGGCAGTATCTCCAAGCTTTCCAACTTAAGCAATATCAACAATCGTTAGCGCAACAGTATGGTTGGGGAGGGTTTATTGGTGCTGGTGGATTACAGCCACGACAAGGGATAAGGTTGGTGGGGTTGCCAACAAATTTGATCGGAGCGCAACGCCTTGCCCCCCTAGAGGAGGAAAATCCAGAAACTATAGCGCTAGAAATTGCCCAGTCTGGGCGACAGCAGGATGTCAATCGATTGATTGAACGGATTGGAAGCAATGATTACAGGCTAATTGTGATTCATGGAGAATCAGGGGTGGGCAAGAGTTCTCTGGTGAATGGGGGATTAGTACCAGGGTTGAAACAGACTGTAATTGGTACAGAAGATGTGTTGCCTGTAGTGATGGCAGTCTATAGCAATTGGGTAGAAGAATTGGGACGGTTATTGGTAGAGGCATTAACCGGAATAAATATAGAGACATTGCATGGAACATCTCTACAAAGCCCAGATATTATTATACAGCAATTGCGGCAAAATGAACAGCACAATTTGCGGACAGTACTGATTTTTGACCAGTTTGAAGACTTTTTCTTTGTTTACCTGGATAAAGCTCAGCGACGGCAATTTTTTGAATTCCTAGAAGAGTGTGTTACTAGTCCGTCAGTTAAGGTGATTCTGTCGATGCGGGAGGATTATCTCCATTATTTACTGGAGTGCGAACGGGCACCATGGTCGGGTAGCCCTAATCCCATGGCCAGTATGGAAATTATTGGCAATGACATATTAAGTAAACATGTGCGCTATCCTTTAGGTAATTTTTCCCGAGATGATGCTAAGTCGGTGATTGAGCAAGTAACTAAACAATCATCTTTTGACCTAGAACCAGCTTTGATTGAAGAATTGGTACAGGATTTAGCTGGGGAATTATCGGAAGTACGTCCGATGGAATTGCAGATAGTAGGAGCGCAATTGCAGGCGGAGAGTATTACTACCCTGGAACACTATTGGGAACGGGGTTCAAAGCAAGGATTGATGGCGCGGTATTTGACTGGAGTAGTGGAAGATTGTGGACCAGAGAATCAGCAGGTGGCGGAACTGGTGCTATATTTACTAACAGATGAAACAGGCAATCGTCCCCTGAAGACTAAAGCTGAGTTAGCGAATCATTTAGGAACAGAAGCTGATAAATTAGAGTTGGTATTAAGGATTATAGTAGAGTCGGAGTTGGTAGTTAAGGTACCGGATAGTGTGGCTGAACGCTATCAATTGATGCATGATGATATGGTTTCTTATCTACGACAACCAGCACTGAAGTTAGATGAGTTAATAACAAAACTAAAACAAGCTGAGCAGGCTAAGCAGGGATTGGCAAACTCTAACCAAAAAGCCAGCCATCAGATTAGGATTGGGTCAGCAGTATTGAGCCTGACATGGGTTAGGTAAACGGACACAACAAATTGGCTCTAGCTTCGCTGGCACTGAGAATTTCCATTGGCATCTAACTAATGTACAACTTACTGTACCACTTCCAAAAGCAATGCAGTCGCTCCTCATAAGCGACTGCATCAACACAATATAGCAGGGGAAGGAAAGGAAAAATTGGCTCAAACTCAGACATTCACGGTCTGGAGCTGCTAAAACCTGATCACCGCAAAACCCTATCAGTATTAGGGCGTTGCTGAATTAAGGAATGAATGCGCGATCATTTGGTTTGATTGAAGCCCCCTAAATCCCCCAATTCTGGGGGACTTTGATAGTTTTGTTCCCCCCAGAATTGGGGGGCTAGGGGGGCAAAACCATACGCATAATCAGCAACGCCAGTATTAGAAGCTTTAGGAGGTTGACTACCACGAATATCCCGCCAAATTTGAGTAGCTGCTAAAGCTCCATCGGCAGCAGCAATGACAACCTGATTCAGTCCTACCTTTAAATCACCAATGGCAAAGATCCGAGGATGGGAAGTGCGGGCCATTTTATCTGTAACCAGATTCCCTCCCTTCTTCTCCAAATCAAATGTGTCTAGATATTGGGCATGATATTTGGAGCCCATAGAAATCAAGCCAGCTTCCAACTCAATTACTCCACCATCCGTTAATTCTACTCCAGTCATCTGATGGTCTTCCCCTAAAAATTGCTCAACTGGGGTTTCTATGATTTCATAACCCTGTTGTTCTATTTTTTGTCGCAATTCATCATTTACATCGAACAATCCTTGGGTAAATAAAGTAATTTCCGAAGTAAACCAACCCAGAGGAAAAACCACTTCCGCATTACCTGCTGTGCTGGCAAATACCCCCACCTTTTTATCAGCCATTTCATATCCATCACAAATCAGACAGACATGGAGGTTATAACCTGCGTAGTCATAGACATTTCGCATATTTTCCAAAGCTGGCAGATAGTCAATAATGCCACTAGCAGCAATCAGGTATTTAGCTCGAAAGGTATAGTTTTCACTATTGTTTCGACCAACTTTTACTCGTACAGCAAACGTCTCACCCTCATCAATTACTTCTTCGACAAAAGCATCTAGTATATCACCACCGATAGACAAATAATGCTCTTTACCTTGTCTAAGAACAGAACGACCAGGGGTATCGGGAGGTAAACCCAGGTAATTGTGGAGTTCCTGCATCCAAAAAGAGCGGGCTTTGCCTTTATCGATAATCAACGTATTGAGTAAGTAACGCTGGAGATAGATTCCCGCAGAAAGACCTCCTGCGCCACCTCCCACAATAATGGTGTCGTAAATTTTGTCAGTGGATTCTTGAAGATTTTGTTTTTTGAGTTTCATGATATTACCTCTGTAGTGGGTTGGAATAAAATCTATCGTAAGCATTCAGCGATCAGCGGTCAGTGGTCAGCGGTCAGTGCTCAGCAGTCAGCTGATATAACAGAGATTAAGCCAATGCTTACCTATTTGATTCAAAAGCTGAAAGGTAAGCATTCAGGCGTCAGCCTTCAGCCTTTAGCTGAAAGCTGAAAGCTGATAACTGATAGCTAATAGCTGATAACTGATAGCTGAAAGCTGATAACTGATAGCTAATAGCTGAAAGCTGAAAGCTGATAGCTGAAAGCTGATAGCTGAATACTTAAACTATTCAAATGAAATTTGAAATTAATTAAGATGTCCTGTTTTAACGTAAATTAAACAGCCTTCTTGACTAAAGGGAGTATGAGTACTGCCATGAGGATTGCGTATCCAAGTTCCTTTAGGATAAGTTCCATGTTCATCTTCAAACACCCCTTCAATCACATAAATTTCTTCTCCACCAAAATGACTATGGTGTTTAAAAATAGTTCCAGGTTCCCATTTAACTAGAGCAACATTTTCTGTACTATGAGTATGTAAGGGCATTACCTGTAATCCTTTAACTAAACCTGGAACCCAAGAATTATTAGTTGTATCGATTACTACTCGCTCTTGATCGTCAGGAGACATTTGCCATAGTTTCACCAGAATCGTACAACCTGATTCACTTTTAGGAGTATGGCTTGAACCTACGGGATTGCGGACATAAGTACCAGAGGGATAATCTCCTTTTTCATCAGAAAATATGCCATCTAAAACTAGAAATTCTTCACCACCACCATGAGTATGAGCAGAAAAGAAACTACCAGTTTCATAGCGAACCAGAGAGGTTGCTCTAGCTACTTCGTCTCCATCCCTTTCCAACATCCGACGCTGTACACCAGCCATAGGAGAATCAACCCAAGGTAGCTCTTCGCTATAGACAACAACTCGCTGAGTTAAATCTGCATGAATCTGCATGGCAACCTCCTGACATTATGTTTATTGTTGGAATCTCTAATTATTGCTTGAGATTGCTAGTACCATCACCACCAGCATCAACCCCACCATCCACAGGAAGAATCACGCCGGTAACCCAATTGGCATTAGCCAGATACAGCACTGCATCAGCAATATCTTTCGGTGTGCCAACTCTGCCAAGAGGCTGCTGCTGATTCAAATCATCCACAGTTTCTTGGTTCACTTCCCCCAGCAATGGTGTAAGAACAATGCCAGGGGCTACAGCATTAATCCGAATCTTGTCTGCTGCTAGCTCCACAGATAAGTTTTTTACCATTGCTGTGATAGCAGCCTTCGCCATAATCGGTGCAGAAGACGGCAAAGCCTTAATCCCATTAAATGCAAGTATTGTACTGATGTTGACGACCGCGCCGCCATCCCCCTGCTTTCTCATCTGTTTGACGGTTTCCTGGGTTAGTGCAAAAGTACCCCTTACATATCCCAGGTACCGTGAGAGCTCGTCAATTGTGTAATCAGTGAAGTTCTTGACGGCAAAGATGCCTGCATTATTAATCAAAACATCAACTCTACCAAACTTGGCAACGGTCTCAGTAACCATTTTAGGAGCGAATGTAGGATCAGTAATGTCCCCTGCTATAATCTGGATGCGATCAGGCTGATTCAGCTTTTGGGCTGCACTTTCAAGCTTTGAGAGAGTTCTGCCATTGATCATTACATTTGCCCCAGTGTTCAGAAACCCTTCAGCAATTGCATAGCCTATGCCAGTTGCGCCACCTGTAATAATAACAGTTTGAGTGGCCATACTATTTACCTCCAATTTAGTTCAACGATTCTTATCGGTTTACACCTCATGACAGCTAAGTAGTGGGAAATAACTAAGACTAATTGTTAGCTCTGTCTAAAGTTTTGCCAATGTTGACAAAACTTTAGACAGAGCTAACAATTTTTGTCCGACTACTTATACTGTCATTATACCTAATTATGGTTGACTAATTTTCCTGACTACTTAGGGTAATTAGAACGAACAAAGTTGCGAATGTAATTAGCAATCAACTCTAGATCTTCCTCAAGGGCAAAATGACCGGTATCTAGGATATGGAATTCGAGGTTTTTGAGATCCCGCTTGTAGGGATGGGCTCCTTCTTCGGGAAAGATGTAGTCACCTTTGCCCCAAACAATTAGGGTTGGAGGTTGAAACTGACGGAAATATTCCTGCCATTGTGGGTAGAGACTCGGGTTAGTACCATAGCTGTAAAACAGTTCCAATTGAATTTCTTTGTTGCCAGGACGGTCGAGCAAATATTGGTCGTGGAACCAATTGTCTGGAGCAATGGTTTCTGGATTGCGCACTCCATTAGTGTATTGCCACTTAGTCGATTCGAGGGTTAGAAAATCCGCTAGAACTTGAGCATTTTCAGGAGTTTTGTCCTGCCAGTAAGCCTTGAGTGGTTCCCAAAACTCTCGCAAACCTTCTTCATAGGCATTACCATTCTGCACAATCAGCCCTAGGGCGTGTTTTCAAAGTTTTCGGCAAGATTATGATCCCCCCCAGCCCCCCTTAAAAAAGGGGGGAGCCATACTCAAAGTCCCCCTTTTTTAAGGGGGATTTAGGGGGATCTCCGAGTTGGAAGACACGCCCTAGCACTTTGTTGGGATATTTGCTGGCTAGACGGTAACCTACTGGTGCGCCATAGTCCATCACATAGAGAAAGTATTGTTGTAAATCCAATTTAATCGTCAACTTTTCGACGATATCTGCCAATTTATCAAAGCTATATTCAAATTCATCAACCTTCGGCATGGAACTGGCACCAAAACCAGGATAATCTGGGGCAATCAGGTGGAATTCGTCTGCAAGGGCGGGAATTAGATTCCGGAACATGTGGGAAGAAGTAGGAAATCCATGTAACAAGAGGATGGTAGGGGCGTTTTTGGAGCCAGCTTCCCGATAGAAAATATTAACTCCATGGCCAAAAGGCCACGCTACGCGAACAATCTCAATAGTTTTGTGCATTGTGGTGTTTAGGTTAGTCATGATGATTACGTTCCTTGGTGATAATTGATTTAGTTTTTACAGTTCAAACTAGATGAGGAGAGCTTCAATTTTAGGGAGAAAGTTGAGCTAGTTGTTTCTCTAACTCTTGAATGCGAGCTTCTAGGGGAGCTTTCATTTGGGCAAATTCTTCTTCTGAATAACGAATCGGGATATGTTGGGGACAATTCCAGTCAAATGCCTCGACTTTAATTATGAATACTCGTCCCAATTCCGCCTGATAATTAGGATCGGCTAATTGATTGAGCAGTTGTGGGTCGTTATCAATAATTTGAGCCCTTCCCCAAATCTTTAATCGGCGACGGTGAGCGTAATCCATCAAAAATAGAAAAACGCGATCGCTTTCAGACAAGTTACCGACACTGATGTATTGCAGATTTCCTTGAAAATCTACAAAACCCAAGGTTTTATCATCCAGAACTTTGAGGAATCCTTTGGGCCCTCCACGAAACTGGATGTAAGGCCAACCGTTACTGTTGACCGTACCCATATAGAAACTATCCCGTGCAGCGATAAATTCTGTTTCTTTAGCAGTCAGAGTATCTGTGCTGATGCCTCGTTTGGCGAATTGGTCATAAATTTCCCGAGAGCCGTAGCGGGTTTGAGCGTTTTTGACTCCAGGGGTAAAAGCAATATTGGTAAATTGTCGTGCCATCAGAAATCCCCTTATTTATCTAGACCGTTATTTATGTAAGCTGTATTTATGTAGACCGGTCTGTCTCTTATTAGGTTAATAGACAGGTCTGTATAAAGTCAAGGATTTTCCGCTGATTTTTTTGTAAAGTTTTGTTAAGCAGTGCCCGATAGTCACAGGACACTGAGGAGGGGAAAGTGTTAGCCTAAACTAGACAGACTTGTCTATTCAAATCTGATTCAGTAACCATGACCAAATTGACTTCATCTCGTAAACCAGTTCGCGATCGCATTTTAGAGAAAGCCTCTGAGCTCTTTTACAAAGAGGGTATTCAGAATGTGGGGATTGATCGCATCATTTCCGAGTCTGGTGTGGCCAAGATGTCACTTTACAACCACTTCAAATCGAAGGATGCTCTGATTGAAGCATTCCTACGACAGCGGGGCGAGAGCTGGCGTGCCTGGTTTATAGAAACTGTTGCCCAACATAGTTCAGATCCCAAAGAGCGTCTATTAGCAATCTTTGATGTGCTTCAATTATGGTTTGAGGCTCCAGATTTTCGGGGCTGTGCTTTCATTAACGCTACTGTAGAGTTGGCCAAGCCCAATCACCCAGGTTATCAGGCGGCTTTGGAGCACCAACAAGCGGTTTATGCCTATATTCTGGATCTGGCTCAGGCTACAGGCATTACTGATCCTGAATTATTGGCTCGACAGTTTTTACTGCTTGTGCAAGGCTCAATTGTTGTAGCGATGATGGAGGGTAACTCCATAGCAGCAGCACAAGGGAAAACCGTTGCTTCAGCATTATTAGGGAGAAGGGAGTAGGGAAGTCAGAAGAGGGAATAGGGAAATGCGATCGCACTGGTTTGTGGACGGTTGAGGGTCAATCAAAAAACCGTTGCGTCAATGGTGTAGATTAAATCAAGATCAACTATGACCAAGTCAACTATCGAGTTGTCGCTTTTTTCCCCGCGCCAAGCACGGGGGTTTTCAGCTTTCAAGAACTCTTCATAAATATGAAAGAGAAGATGGAAATTAGGACAACACCAATAACGAGATTCTCGACAGGTAGGGTAGATTGAGGGTTTTCAAGAAAATTGACTGTCGGTCTGACCACATTTTCCAGATTTATGGGATTGTTAAACTGGACTTCTTGGAAATAAGAATAACTAGGCTCATAACTAGGCTCTTGGGGATTGATGAACACTAGAGAAACAGTTTGATCCATCGGACTCACTTCGGCTAATTCTTCAAAAACCAAGTTACGGGTGCCGTTAGCAGTCCTGGCGATGGCTGGACTGGTTGAGTTATAATAGATATCTGTGGTGAGAGACACTTGACTAATAAGTAGTACTATAACTAAGGTTACAGGTAAAGCACCGCCTAGGCTATAGGGGTTTCTAGTCCAATCATACCATTAATAGATAAGATTAATAGATACGATTTATACTGAACAACTAAGACAGGAATAAAACTAAGCTCAAAGGAAGTTCAGGGGCTAAGACTGTTGGCATTTTGCCCTTATCAGCACGAGACCGATATACACAGATACCGGATAGACTCAGAGAACGTCTATCGGTTAGTTTATCCGGTATCTGTATGTAAAAACCCATGGTGTGCTTTTCTGGTTGATCAAATGCATTCAGGGGGGACTATCCAAGCATGGTTTTAAGCCATAGCTGGATAAAGCATCACCCCTAGAGACACCACACCAGCAATGATCATGAGTCCAGCTGGCATAAACTTGCGAGTTTTAGCGAGCCGGATCGCAAAGACAATCACCAGTGCAGCTGCTACGGCTATCCCTAAGGTTTGTGCCCAGGGTTGTTCTTGAAGCTGCATTATTCCAGCAAATATTAGCAATAAACCGCTAATTACACCAGAAATGAGAGATATTTTGCTTTTGGCTTTAGCATAGCCCATGATTCCCCCAATCAGGGCTAAGATGCCGTATAAGAGTACTGCTGCAATACTTAGATTCATCATTAAATTTTTTGTCAAACTGAACTCAGTTATACCTCTAGCTCGATACTTCTTTGGTCAAGTCAGCAGAAAACTTAACATTAGGGAGTAGGGAGTAGGGAGTAGGGAGTAGGGAGATTGGATGCAGTCATTAATCGTAGGGTGGGCAGTGCCTAGCAACGGGATTGGCAAGCTTGGTCAATCTGTCTGATCCACTGCCCACCTTACATGAACCAAGCTGATTGAGACTGGTGCCAGATGTCAGGAGTAGGTGCGGCTTGTTCCTACTAGGAGCCTCTAGAAAATAGAGGGGTATGAGTAGGGGACTTCGCGAGGAATAAAAACCTCAAAAGTCTAACTGTCTAACGGATGCGGGTGAAAACCCCGCCCTTCAGGAG
>NZ_JAAHHE010000113.1:0-19999 GCF_010692525.1 Moorena sp. SIO3B2 | reverse complement strand
TTAATCACAGACTGCAAGAATAACTAAGGTCAGTTTTGGATAAGGAGGAGCGAAGGGAGTAGGCTGAAAGTGTTTAAGAATTCAGCCGTCAGCCGTCAGCTGTCAGCCATTGGCGTAGCGTGCGCGTAGCCCATAAGCTGATACGCGACACGCTGATAGCTGATAGCTGAATGCTTACGAACGTGCCACTCCTCAAGCTTCCCAAATTTCTTCCATAACCATGACAAAACCAGGCAGCACCGAATCATCCCCCTTCACCGTAGCGGGATTTTCCAATTGCTCCACATCAGCACCAGGACGGTAAATATACACCCGACGACTATTTGGCTCAATCAACCACCCCAACCTCGCACCATTGTCCATGTACTCCTCCATCTTCTCCTTGAGATCTTTTACCCTATCACTGGGGGAACGCAACTCAATCACAAAATCTGGGCACAGAGGAATAAATTTTTTTCTTTCTTCTTTACTCAGGGATTCCCAGCGCTCCAGCTTGAGCCAAGATGCATCAGGAGAACGATCTGCCCCATTGGGCAGCCTTATTGCCACAAGAAGACTCAAAAACCTTCCCTAGCTTTGTTTGGCGGTTCCATAACCGTAGCTGAAAATTAATGTCGGAATTTCTGTCAGATGTTTCACCTCCTGTTGGGGGCATAACAATTATTTTTCCGTCTAATGTACGTTCAATACGTAAATCTCGATTAACCTGACAAAACTCAAAAAATTGGTCATCATCCATATCCAATGCTGGAGGCATCCTCAGCACAATGGGATTAGTTTCAACAGGTGTGGTGGCTACTGTCATGATTTAGCTACTTCCCGCATAAAAGAGTTTCTTCGTAAGCATTCAGCTCTCAGCTATCAGCTATCAGCCAAAAGCTTGTGGCGACGCTACGTAAACAATTTATACCCATAGCGCACGCTACACCAAACAGCTAGCTTTTGAACAAAATAAGCACCTCAAGCAGCGTGAGTCTAAAGCTGACGGCTGACGGCTGACGGCTGAATGCTTACGTTTATTCTATTCTAAAGTTTTGGTTAAGCGATCGCTGGCAAGAGCTTCTCTAAGGGAAGAGAACATTAACTATAGTTAGTGTATTTTTCAACAAAAAAATGTAGGGGTTGGTTCATACTCCCCCTACATTACTACATTAATAAACCCTACTAATTTGTTAAGCACTAGTAGGGTGGGCAAAGTAATCGAGTCTAAAAGAATCAACAAAATAGAATTGTTTTTGCCCACCCTACAAGCTCAAAAAAATAGAACTGTTTTTGCCCACCCTACTAGTTTTTGCTACTAGCTAGTCAACAGTAAAATATCAATCCTTAACGAGGACTAATGGGTGGAGCGAAAGAAACTATTGGAGCATTTTCTAGTGCTACTGGTGGTTCGTTGACCAAGGTTGGTACAGAGTTGCGGAGTCGTGCGGTTAGCTGGACTGTGGTAGCGTCATAGATCTGAGTCACAATTTTCGGATACAAACCAATCCCGATAATTGGTACTAATAGACAGGCAATAATAAACACTTCCCGAGGTTCCGCATCAATCAAGGCTTCGTGGGCGACTAATTCCTTGTTTTCCGGACCGTATAAAATCTCGCGCAGCATCGAGAGCAGGTAAATTGGTGTTAAGATAACCCCGACAGCTGCCAGGACGATCACTAATACCTTGAAGAAGGAACCGTAAGCATCACTGGTAGCAAAGCCAACAAACACCATCACTTCTGCCACAAACCCACTCATTCCGGGTAATGCTAAGGATGCCATGGAACAGGTTGTCCACATGGCGAACATTTTGCCCATTCTCTTACCAACACCCCCCATCTCATCGAGCATCAAGGTATGGGTACGGTCATAGGTAGCTCCTACTAAGAAGAATAGGCTGGCACCGATTAAACCGTGGGAAATCATTTGCATCACTGCCCCACTCATGCCTAAGTCGGTAAAGGAAGCAATACCAATTAAGACAAATCCCATATGGGAAATGGATGAGTAAGCAATCTTACGCTTGAGATTACGCTGGGCAAAGGAGGTAAGGGCAGCGTAGACAATATTGACAATCCCTAAAATCACCAATACCGGAGCAAACACGGCATGGGCATCGGGTAGCATGCCAGCATTCATGCGGATGAGGGCATATCCCCCCATTTTCAGCAGAATTCCAGCCAGGAGCATGTGTACCGGGGCTGTGGCTTCCCCGTGGGCATCTGGTAACCAGGTATGTAGAGGGAAGATGGGTAGCTTGACCCCGTAAGCAATCAGGAAGCCTCCGTAAAGCAATAGCTGGAAATTGAGGGCGTAATCTTTGAGGGCTAGCGATCGCATATCAAAGGTTACGGTATCTCCATAGAATGCCATGCCTAAGGCAGCTAGCAAGATAAACAGGGAACCCCCTGCGGTGTAGAGGATAAACTTGGTAGCTGCATAGAGACGCTTTTTGCCCCCCCAGATTGACAGTAGCATGTAAACCGGAATTAACTCCAGTTCCCATACCAAGAAGAACAACAGCATATCCTGAACAGCAAATACAGCAATCTGACCACCGTACATTGCCAACATCAGGAAGTAAAACAGCTTAGGCTTGAAGGTTACCGGCCAAGCTGCCAGCATCGCTAGGGTAGTAATAAAGCCAGTCAGTAACACTAGAGGCATGGATAAGCCATCTACACCTACTGACCAATTCAAGTCCATTTGAGGCACCCAGCTGTATTTTTCGACCAGTTGCAGTTCTGGGTTGCTCAGGTCGTATTGGGTCACAAAAGCATAGACAATTAGGGCAAAATCAATTAACCCAATAATTAAAGCGTACCAACGCTCCCAAGTCCCATTTTTTTCTGGCAGAAACGGGATCAGAAGCGATGCCGCAATCGGAAACAGAATAATTATTGTTAGCCAGGGGAAATCTGTCATAGTCAACTAGTCAGTCACCATTGGTCAAAAGAAAATTGCAAATTGTTAATTGTTAATTGTTAATTGTTAATTTTTGATCAACAACTAACAATTAACAAAGCAGGTCAGGTCACACCTGAGACAATTACTAAACCCAGTACTGCGAGGAAGACAATTAGAGCATAGAATTGGGCACGACCGTTTTCTACGTATTTCAGTGCTTCACCACTGAGCAGGGTGAAAAAGCCAGTCAGGTTTACAGCACCATCAACGATACGGTAGTCTACCTCCATAACTTGCCGTGCTAATCGACGGCTTCCCTGAACAAACAGCCGGTCATAAATTTCATCGAAGTACCACTTATTGAGAGACAGCTGATATAGGGGCTGGATTTTTTTAGCGATCGCATTGGGGTCAATCTTGCCCTGTAAGTACATCAGTACCGCAACGGAAATCCCAATCAGACCAATTCCCACGGAACTGCCGCCCATAATCAGAAATTCTGACCAGTCAAAGGCTTCTGCTTCTGCCACGACTTCGGCTATGGTTTCACTGGCTGGGTGGATAAATTCCTCAAAGTAGTTGTTAAAGGGAGTTCCCACCAAACCAATCAGTACCGATGGCACGGCTAAGACTAACAACGGTAGAGTCATCGTTAAGGGTGACTCATGGGGAAACTCACTGTGGTGGTGGTCGTGGTGATCATGGTCAGCCTGAGCTTCAAGTTCCCGTACATCCATAGCACCAGGACCAAAAGCAGGTACAGCTACACCAGCAGCTTCCTTGAGTTGATGACGGATTTCCATTTCATTGCCCCGAAATTCCCCTTCAAAGGTAGAGAAATACATCCGGAACATATAGAAAGCAGTCATTCCAGCAGTCAGCCAGCCAATTCCCCAAAGTATTGGACTTACTTCAAAAGTACTGCCTAAGATTTCATCTTTTGACCAGAACCCTGCGAAGGGGGGAATTCCACAAATTGCCAAGGTTCCAATTAGGAATGTCAGGGAGGTAATGGGCATAAACTTACGCAAGCCTCCCATTAACCGCATATCCTGAGCTAAAATCGGGTCATGGCCAACCACAGCTTCCATACCGTGAATTACTGACCCAGAGCAGAGGAACAGCATGGCTTTGAAATAAGCGTGGGTCATCAGGTGAAATAAGCCAGCACCATAGGCTCCAATGCCCATTGCCATTACCATATAACCCAATTGAGACATAGTTGAATAGGCTAACCCTTTCTTAATATCATTTTGAGTAATAGCAATGGTTGCCCCTAAGAAAGCGGTAAATGCTCCCGTCCAGGCAATCACAGTCATGGCGACTGGAATCCCTTCAAACACGGGGTACATCCTGGCAATCAAAAACACCCCAGCAGCTACCATGGTTGCGGCGTGAATTAGGGCAGAGATCGGGGTTGGGCCTTCCATGGCATCGGGAAGCCAAACGTGGAGGGGAAATTGGGCGGATTTAGCCACCGGACCTAGAAACACTAAGACAGCGAACACAGCTGCCATGCCTGCACCCAGGTAACCTGATTCCACAAAGGCTTCCAGATTGGCTCCCATGACATCAAAGTCGAAGGTGCCAGTTGCCCAGTAGAGTCCCAACATGCCTAACAGCAGACCAAAGTCTCCGACACGGTTAGTCACGAAAGCTTTTTGACAAGCATCTGCTGCTGCCTTACGGTCATACCAGAATCCAATTAACAGGTAGGAACACATTCCCACCAGTTCCCAGAAAATATAAACTTGCAACAGGTTGGCAGAAACGACCAACCCTAGCATAGAGGAACTAAACAAGCTTAAATAAGCATAAAAGCGCACATAACCGGGGTCATGAGCCATGTAGCCATCGGTATAAATCATCACCAGAAAAGCTACGGTGGTCACAACTACCAGCATCAGTGCCGTTAAGTGATCGATGGTATAGCCCATCATTAGGTGAAAATTGCCAGCAGCAGCCCACTCCAGGGTGCGTTGATAGGGTTCATGACCATGAAATTGACTCCAGAGTATAGCAAAGGAGAACACCATGGACGCCCCCAACCAGGAGACAATAAATACAGCTAACAGCTGCCGCAGACGGTTCGTTGCTCTATTGAAGGAAATTAGCCCCAGACCAACCAGCATTGCCCCTGCCAAGGGAAACACTGGGATTAGCCAGGCATATTGATAAAGCGGTTCCATTTAAGACAGCCTACTTCAGATTTCGTTACTATTTTGGCAAACTGTTAACCGCTCATGTCTAAAGTTTTTCTTTTTGTTTGTCTGTAGAAGGCCAGACGCTTTAATCTCAACTGCACTATAGCAGCCTAGGCCATGGACTTACGGTCGGCATTGGCTTGCGGCGACTACTACCAACAGCCGCCATCCCGTGAATAGGCTACTAAGGTCTCATATCTGATACAAATCTTAACCTTTTTCGTAATCTTCATCACAAAATATCTCATCAAAATGGGTAATCATCATGAGATAATCGGACTAATTGATGAAAATAATAAAAAAAGTTTAGTTAACAAAAATTTATCTTTTCGTTACGGAGCCATTGCCAATTACTAGGAATGGAAGTGCTATAATCGATAATTTATAAATTCACAGGCACAGATCAGGCACAAGAGTCAGAAACCAATTAGTAATTGGCAATCGGTAATTGGTCATGGGAAAGGGTAAACCCACAACCTGGTTACCGATGACCAATTCAATGGCTAATTAGGTTAAGGCGCGCTAATTAGTTTAAGTTAAGGTTCTAGGCTTTTAGGTTGAATGGCTAAGGGTGTTCTGACCTAGTTGGCTAGCGCCTGGTCAAGCACGGAGGCTCTCAAAAGCTTTCCTTCTGTACCATTACCCTCTTGTAGCTAATACCTAATACCTAATACCTAATACCTAATACCTAATAGCTAATACCTAATACCTAATACCTAATACCTAATACCTAATACCTAATACCTAATACCTATAATTTCTCTTGAGGAGATATTGACCGAAAAAGCTTTCAAACCTTGGCGCTGCCTTTTATCCAAGTCCTTGGTGAAATCTGGGTATTGGCAGTGTGATTTGAGCAGCCTGGCAATTTCCCTGAGCAGCTCATCCCGACCTTGGAAACCTTCTATTCGTGAGACCAACTGACCTTGCTCAAAGAATAGCAATGTCGGTAGGGTCTTGAGTCGATAGGTATTGGCAAGCTTGAGATTGTTATCGGCGTTTACTCTGACAACCTTGACATAATTGCTTCCTTGAGTTTGGAATTCCTCAAGTATGGGGTGAACAAACCGGCACACTCCACACCAAGGGGCCCAGAAATCAACGATAACTGGGGTGGAAGAGTCTAAAACTGTTTTTGAAAACGTCCGTTCATCAACAGACAATACCATGGTTTTTTAAAATATAAGGGTTTTTACATTTGTTTGGGATCATGCTACATCGAATCGGGATCATCTGAACAACAGAAATGCCCTAATTACCAATTTACTTGGGCTACAGCTGTAATCATGAGGGGATGTACCCACCACAACAGCCCAGTAAAACCGATGACTCCTAGGTATGCCGGACGAACAAACTCTTGCCATTTCAGGAATTGACGTCCCTGGATAATTGCCAAAAAAGGGATTACCGATGTGCGAGCTTTGACTGTACAAAAGGCTTCTCCATGCCGTGCCAACAACCGGCGGTCTCCATGCCAGACAGCGAAAAGATGGTGGAGAATTAATCCCACGGAGGTCAATAGGGTAAAGGTGCTACCAATCCAGAGGGTATGGGCAATACACCATATTACTTGTCCTACCATTTGGGGATGCCTGGTAACCCGCATAATGCCAGACTCATATAGATGGACTTGGGGCTTTTGAATCGCAGCAATTTCCAATAAATTAAACGTAGCTGGATAAAGAAACAAGAACGAAATCCCTGAAAGCCCCCATACTAATGACTTCATCCCTGGCAGGTCCTGAAGGAGCCACAACTGTAGACCATCATACCGATGGTTCAAAAAGTAAATAATTAATACAACTGCTAGCGGAAGACTCACTAAAGCAAAGACAATACGATAAAGCCTTGGACCAATTATTTGTTCACCCTTAGAACGCAGGGCGGCTAAACCACTATGAGCGATCGCAAAAGTCAATAGCAACCCAAACATGACAAAGTGGCTGACACTCAGCCAATTTGGAAATACCATAGGCAAGGGTGATAGATGAGAAATAACGCTCTATTATAGCAAAAAAGAGCAAGAATTTGAGTCCTGGTTATGTTAGTGTCGATTTCAGCTCGCTCCTTTCTGTTAATGGTTTAGCCCTATGTCTGACCTACCTTTTTCTCTCGATCAACTCCGTATACTCAAAGCGATCGCTACTGAGGGGAGTTTCAAGCGTGCTGCTGATAGTCTATACGTAAGCCAACCTGCTATCAGCCTGCAAGTACAAAATTTAGAGCGACAGTTAGAGGTGCCGTTATTTGACAGGGGTGGACGCCGTGCCCAACTGACCGAAGCTGGACACCTGCTGTTGGACTATGGGGAAAAAATTCTGGCTCTATGCCAGGAAACCTGCCGAGCCATTGACGACTTACAAAGTCTCCAAGGTGGGACCTTAATTATTGGTGCATCTCAAACTACCGGAACCTATCTACTACCTCGGATGCTTGGTATGTTCCGACAACACTATCCTGAAGTGACAGTACAATTACAGGTTCACTCCACTCGCCGCACTTCCTGGGGTGTAGCCAATGGACTGGTGGATTTGGCCATTATTGGTGGTGAAGTTCCCCTAGAACTTCAGGAAACCTTGACCATTAGTCCTTATGCTGAAGATGAGCTAGTGCTAATCTTGCCTGCATTTCATCCCATGGCTTCTTTGGAGAAGATCGAAAAAGAGGACCTGTATAAGTTACAGTTTATTGCCTTGGACTCCCAATCCACCATCCGTAAGGTAATTGACCAGGTATTAGGTCGCAGTGGCATTGATGCTAAACGGTTTAAGGTGGAGATGGAACTTAACTCCATTGAAGCGATTAAGAACGCAGTACAGTCAGGACTAGGAGCTGCCTTTGTATCGATTACAGCTATTGAAAAAGAATTACAAATGGGCGTGCTACACAGGGCAAAAATAGAGGGAGTAGTGGTTAAACGGGTATTGTCTTTGGTGATTAACCCCAATCGTTACCTTTCCAAAGCAACAGAAGCCTTCTGTAGGCAGATTTTGCCCTTGTTTGGCTCAGTAGCATGGCACGGGCAATCCTTGCCACTATCAGGGATGGTAACTAATCCCAACAATCTAGAAGTGGATAGCCCCCACGCTGAAGCCGGGGGTTGAAAGGGTAGAAAACAAGTGACGGAATTTATCCCGCTGCCCAGGAGAAGATCTGATCAGTAATGCAAAAAATTCCAGGGGCTTCTTCAAAATGGCGTGAGTTTAATATTAGCTAACGACTAAAATAAACACAACAACGAGCGACTTGCTAGAGCTTGTCAGCTGAGTTCTAACCTCTGATACCTGAGCGAAGCGCGAAGCGGTAGCAAGGAATGAACATTAGCATTTGGATATAGATATAGATTAAAACTATAGAACTAATGTACAAATGCCTAGCCCTCGATTGAGGAATATAAATAGACTCTAGTAGAGTATCAAGTAGATGCCTGGTAGCGCCTTGTCTTTCATAGTGATCCTCTAAAACATGGAAATTTTCTGCACCCGTCCTGGCTGCCCAAATCCCCATAATTACTTTGATGATCTAGATAACAGAACCACTCTAACCACCACAGAGCAAAGGTATTGTAATAGCTGTGGTATGCCCCTGATTGTAGCAAGTCGCTACATTCCCTCCCAGCTGCTGCGGAAAGGAGGATTTGGAGCCGCATTTCTAGCACGCGATCGCTATACCCCTACCTTGCGTCAATGTGTAGTTAAGCAGTTCCAACCGTCTGGGAGAATTAGCCAGAGGGAACTACAAACTGCCCACAGATTGTTTGAGCGGGAAGCAACGGTTTTAGAGAAATTGGGCAGGCGTCACCCCCAAATCCCCGATTTGTATGCCTACTTTCCGTTGACTGTGCCGAGTCTGAAACCGGGTAAAGAAGACCAGTTTTTCTATCTGGTACAAGAATATATTGATGGACAAAACTTGGAGGAAGAACTCAACACCTTAGGAGCATTTTCTGAAGCCAAAGCCATAGAAGTGTTAACAGAAATTCTCAAAGTCCTCCAATTTGTCCATGACAATGGCTCCATTCATCGCGATATCAAGCCTTCCAATATTATGCGCGATCGCAATGGGCTTCTCTATCTATTAGACTTTGGTGCAGTTAAGCAACAGGTCAACCCAGGATCAACAGCGGCGAGGTCTACTGGTATTTATTCCATCGGATTTGCACCACCGGAGCAAATGACCGGTTCTCAAATTTACCCTTCAACGGATTTGTATGCTCTGGCAGTGACTGTGATGGTTTTGATGACTGGCAGAGAACCCAATGAACTCTACGAACCTGTTACCCATGAATGGAACTGGAGAAGTTATATCCAAATCAGCAATGCACTTGAGAGTATTTTCAATCGACTACTTATGCCAATGCCCCATCAACGCTTTCAGTCTGCTCAGGAGGTTCTTGATGCCATAAATTGTTTAAACATTGCTCAGACAACCCCTCAACGCCATTATGGCTCAGTTCTACCAGTATCCCCACCCTCCCAGCCCCACACCAGGCGACCACAAACCCACTCACCCCTATCCAAACCCCTCAGACCAAACTTTTCTCTACTTGAGGTACTAGGGGCGGCTGCGTTTACTGGATTTGAGGGAGCTTTATTATTCATTGCTGCAACTGCTTTTGCTAAGATCGTCTCCTCCAACCCACTGGGTATGCTTTTATGGGGAATGAGTTTGGGAGGGCTAATTTATGCTCAATATCGCAGGTTTATTGAAAAAATTGACTTAGTGATTATTGGAGGCATAAGCTTGGGACTTTTGATACTTTTCCCGGTGCTGCGAGTCCAGCAGTCAATCCCGTTAGTTATCATAATATCAGTTCTAGCTGCAGCAGCAGCGATCGCTCTGACGGCACTTTTCCGGCTGGTTTATCAACTGTTATCTCGAATACTATAGCAGGGGCGTTGCTGATTAAAGGAATGATGCAGGGTAACTGACAACGGAACTTATGTCCGATGAAAAACGAAACGAGTGTTCTTTTGCTATCCATGGTGATTACGGTAGCTATGGTGTTGGGAGGGTTATGGTGGCTTCAGAAAAGTCAGATAATCACACTGCCATTTCCGGAGGAAACGGAGGAAGATGAACCTAGGGCTAAGGTAACTCCAAAAACTACAAACATTAAGCCTCAGATAATCATAGCAGAGCACCTTAGTGCCGGAGATAGAAGCTTAATATCAACAGAGGTAACACCAGCAAAACAGGCAGCAGTCAAAGCATTTGCTTCTGGGAATTATGGTAAAGCGGCTTCCTTACTGGAGGCATCGCTTAAAAGTAAGAAAAACGATCCAGAAGCTTTGATTTACCTCAATAACGCTCGGATCGGTACATCTGAGTCTTATACAATTGCGATCTCAATACCTATTGGTGTCGAGGTAAATGCAGCCAAAGAAATGTTACGGGGTGTTGCCCAAGCCCAACAGGAAATCAATGCTAGGGGTGGCGTTAATAATATACCATTGAAGGTGCTGATTGCTAATGATGACAATGATACCAAGGTTGCTAAAAAAATAGCTAAAGCTTTTGTGGATAATCCAGATGTTTTGGGGGTTATTGGTCATTTTAGCAGTGAGGTCACCCTGGCAGCCGCAGAGGTTTATCAAGAGAATCAGTTGGTGGTGATTTCTCCGACTAGTACCTCAGTAACTATTTCAAGACTGGGTAATTATGTCTTTAGGACTATCCCTAGCGATCGCTTTTTTGGTAGCGCCCTGTCTCGCTACATGCTAAATCAATTAAATCTACGCAAAGCAGCTGTCTTTTTTAATTCCCGGAGCAACTACAGCCAATCTCTTGCTGATGCATTTACCACTGCCCTGTTTGCTGATGGCGGCGAGGTCGTGAGAGAGTTTGACTTTACTAAACCTAACTTTAATGCTGCTGTTGATGTCCAACAGGCGATCGAAACAGGTGCAGAAGTGTTGATCTTAGCCCCCAATTCCGCCACCCTTGACCAAGCGTTACTAGTAGTGCAAGTCAATGATGGACGTTTACCGATGCTAGCAGGGGATAGTCTTTACAAACCCAAGACCTTGCAAATCGGTGGTAAGGATGCGGCTAGTATGGTGTTGGCAGTCCCCTGGCATATTTTGGGCGCTCCAAATTCCCCCTTTCCCCAAGCCGCCACGAAATTATGGGGTTCAGATGTGAACTGGCGCACTGCCTTGACTTACGATGCTACTCAAGCTTTAATTGCAGCCCTTAAACAGCAGCCAAGCCGTTCCGGTGTGCAAAACTCCCTATCCGGATCAGGTTTTCAGCCCCAAGGAGTATCCAGCAAAATTCGGTTTTTACCATCAGGCGATCGCAACCAGGCTGTCCAGCTGGTCAAGATTGAACCAGGTAATCGTTCCAGCTTTGGTTATGACTTTGTGCCGATTCCTAGCAAGTAGAAACGGGGCAACATAGAAATAAGAGCGTTGCCCAATTCTGGAATGATTGAGGGTAATCGGTAATCGGTAATCGGTAATCGGTAATCGGTAACTGACCTAACTCGAATTGAGTACCCAAACCCTATTCAGCAATGGCAACAGTCGAGTTGACTAAGAACTAAGGATTAAGGAATCAGGACTAAGAACTCAGGACTGATAAATATTTTTGCCATTTTGTCACCTGATCAGTGCTCAAATCTTGTACCATAAGTTATTTCCATAAGTTATTTCCATAAGTTATTTACTTAACCAGGAGTATCCAACAAGGGCTTTTGTTAACTAGTTGTATTTAGTTGTATTCAGTTGTATTCAGTTGTATTCAGTTGTATTCTACAGGGTCACTATTTCAAGCGCCGTTGATGGTTTTTCGTTGACCTTCAACTGTCAACCGTTAACCGTCAACCATTCCACTCATCAATTACCTTGAAAGATTACAAAACAAATTAGTATTAAGCATTATTCCGGGTAATCAACAGGGTTGGCATGTATAAAAATTAGCAATAGCGTATGTATCAGAACAACGAAACTAAGCTTCTTGGGCTATCATTGATGATCTCCTTAGCTTTGGTATCTGGGTGTCTGTGGTGGTTTAAAGTGACCACATCTCCCTTATCTATGCTGGTATCGAAAAATACGTCTTCAGAGAAAACAATGATACCAAATTACCTGAGTGGGGGAGACCATATTTTATTTTCTGATTCAACAACACTGGAAAAACAGCTAGGAGTAGAAGCGGTTACTGCTGTTAATTACGACGAGGCAGTGGTGAAATTCACTGAATCCTTAGACCTCCACCGTGATGATCCAGAAGCTCTCATCTACCTTAATAACGCTCGTATTGGGGAAAAACCCTATTACACGATTGCTGCTGTTGTGTCCATTAGTGATGACATAAATACTGCTAAAGATATACTTCGGGGTGTGGCTCAAGCTCAACAGGAAATCAATCAAGCTGGTGGAATTAAAGGTATTCCTGTCAAAGTACTGATCGCTAATGATGATAATAATCCAGAGGTGGCCAAAAAATTAGCATTGAAGTTGGTAAGTAAGCCAGAGATTTTGGCAGTTGTTGGTAATTTCAACAGCAAGGTTACTCAAGCTACAGCAGATAGCTATGAATCCGGTCAATTGGTAACGATTTCGCCCATTAGCACTTCAGTAAACCTATCAGGAATTAGCAATTTTGTTTTTCGTACTGTCCCGAATGATTTCCTGGCAGGTAGAGCATTAGCTAAACACATGGTGCAAGACCTCAAGCAGCATAATGTTGCTGTTTTCTACAATTCTCAAAGTGAGTCTAGTCAGTCTCTTAAGTCAGAGTTTGTAACCGCTGTCTTCTTGGAAGGAGGACGAGTAGTTAGTGATTTTGACGTGTCTGAGAAAAATTTTAGTGCTGCTAAAAGCTTTAAACAAGCGATTCATCGTGGTGCTCAAGCGCTGATGTTAGGTGCTGATTCTAGCACCCAACATCAGGTACTAAATGTGGTTCAGCTCAATAGCAAACACCGCAATAGTTTGGGTCAACAATTAGTGATTTTGGCGGGAAATCAAGTTTACAATACCAAGACATTGACAGTAGCAGGTAAAGATGCTGAAGGGATGGTAGTAGCATTACCCTGGCATCCCCTAGCCAAGCCTGGTTCTGAATTTCCGAAAACCGCTGATCAGCTTTGGGGTATTGATGTTAACTGGCGCACAGCCATGGCTTATGATGCTGTCCAAGCCTTAAGTGCGGCGATTAGACATAATCCTACTCGCAGCGGAGTTCAACAAGAACTTTCAGCACCGAACTTTTTTGCTAGAGGTGCTGCTGCTCCGATTCGTTTTTTTCCATCAGGCGATCGCTATCAACCGGTGAATTTGGTGACAATTGAACCAAGTAATAGTTCTAGCTTGGAGTATGAATTTGTGCCAATTCCTTAACCCTTATATTAATTTCATTTATGTTTGCTACCGATGATAATGGGGAGATAGGGAGATGGAGAGATGGGGAGATTATTAATCTGTAGGAATATTCTTAAAAATTGGTAAGCTCATGGGCGTTGCTGAATTAAGGAATGAATGCGCGATAATCTGGTTTTATTAAAGCCCCCTAAATCCCCCAATTCTGGGGGACTTGTCTTGATGCAGTCGCTCATGGGGGAAACCCCCAAGACCGCGCTGCATCGCTTGAGAGTTTTTCCCCCCAAGCGAGCAATCCCTCGCTTGGGGGGCTAGGGGGGCGAAACCATACTCAGAATCAGCAACGCCTTTAAATTGGTTATTTCCCGTTCCCTGTTCCCAAATCCCCTGTGCGGTTGTGCTACTGTTTATCTCAACTCCCTAATCTCATACTCAAATCCAACCAACTAGAGCGAGTAATGGGAGCACTGCTGGAGATGTAATCTACTCCTGTTTCTGCCACTGCACGAATCGTCTTTAAGGTAACATTACCCGATGCCTCAATTTTAATGTTGTTGTTGCGTACGCGAATTAGCTTAACTGCTACCTCCATCTGCTCAACTGGCATATTATCCAACATGATAATATCAGCATTGTGGGCGATAGCCTCTTCTACTTCCGCGAGAGTTGTTGTCTCTACTTCAATGGTCATAGGATAGGGAATAGTCTTACGAATTCGAGCGATCGCTTCCCCAATTCCCCCAGCCGCTTGAATATGATTATCCTTAATCATCACCGCATCATCCAAGCCCATGCGATGGTTAATAGCTCCTCCCACTTGAGTTGCATATTTTTCCAAGAGTCTTAAGCCTGGAGTAGTTTTGCGAGTATCCACCAACTGAGCAGGCAAATCAGCAATTTTTTCGGCATACTGACGGGTTAGGGTAGCAATGCCACTCAGACTCATAGTTAGATTTAAAGCTACTCTCTCTCCCATTAACAAAGCATCAAATGGTCCGTGAAAACGAGCAATGGCTTGGCTTGGCTGACAACTTTCTCCCTCTGCTACTAGGGGGATAAAGCTGACCTTTTCATTTAATAAATAGAACACCCGCGCTGCAATTGTCAGTCCCGCAATTGTACCTGCTTGCTTAGCGATCCATTGTCCGTTTCCAGAACTAACTTCTTGAGCGAACAAAGCTTGGGTGGTGCGATCGCCTCTACCAATATCTTCTTTGAGCCATTGATGCAGTAGAGAGTCTAACACTATTGGGGGAGGTAATATTGCCATAACTCTTAACCAATTTAATTTCCTATGCAGCAATTAGACTACTATTTATACTTCCTAGATCCAGGAGTATTTCCTATCTTATTGCCAAAAAAGGATAAGGAAATACTACTCAGTTAAAAGTTTAGCAAAAAAGCAGTTAAGTTAATGAAGATGGCACTCCCATCTGTCGTTGCCATTTTTCTTGAATTTTATCGTAATTGCTGTAATAGTCGTCTGGCTCGAATCCTGGCATGGGTTCATAGACATCTATTTCCTGCCACAGAGGCTGCAAGGACTCCAGAGATTCTAGAGATTGCTTGACGATTTTTTCTGGCTTGAGCCAATATTTTTTCTCTTCAGCTGTTGCATTGGGTCGCAATTTGTTTTCATTACCTGTGTCTGTAGTACTCACATTGATAAACCGTCCCCTGATTAGTCCTTGCCAGTCTTCTGACTTAGCTAGGTCTTGGATATAGCTCCGTAAGGTATCTTTGGCGTAAGTATAAGAGCGCCAGAAAGGGATCTTATATTTATCCGTAACAGAACCGAAACCACAAAGAGCAAGGGTCGTCTGGCGATTGCATTTATGCTCTTGGTTAAGTTTTTCGACAAGTGGCTGGGCTACGTTGACAAAGGTATGGTAGTTTGATGATAATATTTCATCATCAATTCCCTTTTCATCACAGTCTGCCTCGGTGGTTTCTGTCTCGATTTCATATTTGAATTTGCCTACGCCATGGATAAGGATCACATCAGAAACTTCCGAAAGCTCGAGATTAGTGATGGCTTGCTCTGCGGCTTGGCTATCGAGAAGATCGAATTGGCAATGCAGGGCATCCGTTTCCATAGGGGATCTAGAAATGGCTACGCAAGTGGTATTTTCTTGCTGTATAAAGTGTTGAACAAAACTGTTACCCAGAGCGCCGCTTGCACCTGTGACAATTGTTAGTCGAGATTTCATTTTTTTTATTAAAAAGGTAAATTTTACGTAAGTATTCAGCTATCAGCTATCAGCTATCAGCTATCAGCTTTTGAATAAAACAAGTAAGCATTGGTTTAATATGAGTGAAGTCCCAGGGTCGTTCGCACAGCGTGGCCATTCGCATAGCGTGGCCGAAAGGCCAAGGCCAAAGC
This sequence comes from Moorena sp. SIO3B2, assembly GCF_010692525.1. Lineage (NCBI taxonomy): Bacteria > Bacillati > Cyanobacteriota > Cyanophyceae > Coleofasciculales > Coleofasciculaceae > Moorena > Moorena sp. SIO3B2. The sequence goes on along the minus strand of NZ_JAAHHE010000113.1, from coordinate 4,193 downwards.
CTGTTCCAAAAAGCATCTCAAGTAGCGTGAGCCTTTAGCTTACGGCTGACGGCACCTCAAGTAGCGTGGCCAAAGGCCAACGGCTGAATGCTTAAAATTTTACCAAAAATTCTGGGTTTAAAGCCCCGTCCTAGAAGGACGGCTTTTTTATTGGCATGGGTTTGACACTTTTATATGTACTCTGCTAATATAAAAGTGTATCGAATAAGGTCGAAATTCGGTGATTGTACTAGAGTTCAAAGCAAAAGGGAAGCCGTCTCAATATTCAGCTATAGACGAAGCTATTAGGACTGTCAAGTTCATAAGGAATAGCTGTATTCGCCTGTGGATGGATAACAAGGGAACCAGCAAGAACGACCTTAGTAAGTATTCTAAGATTCTAGCCAAAGAGTTTCCTTTTGCTAATCAATTGAACTCTACTGCCCGTCAGGCTGCGTCTGAGAGGGCATGGTCATCGATTGCTCGTTTTTATGATAATTGCAAGAAAAAGGTACCCGGAAAGAAAGGTTTTCCGAAATTTCATAAACGTGGACATTCCGTTGAGTACAAAAAGTCAGGATGGAAATTATCCCCTAACAAAAAGTCAATAACGTTCACTGACAAGAAAGGGATCGGGAAGCTCAAGCTTAAGGGTACCTGGGACTTGTGGCGCTTTGATAAAAAACAAATCAACCGGGTTCGCATAGTTCGCCGAGCTGATGGGTATTATGTTCAATTCTGTGTTGCTGTTAAAGTGACGGAAGAATTAGACACTACTGGCAAGACTATTGGTTTGGATGTAGGACTGAAAGAGTTCTATACTGATTCCGAAGGATACAGCGAACCAAACCCTCGGTTTTACCGCAATGGAGAAAAACGCTTAAAGTTTTATCAACGTCGGGTCTCCCGAAAAAAGAAAGGCTCATCCAATCGTAGAAAAGCCGTTAATAAATTAGGCAGGCAACATCTTAAGATAAGTAGGCAACGTGAAGAACACGCCAAGAGACTGGTTAGAAGTTACCGCAAGAAGAGTGCAGCCTTTATAGTTGGTAGGCTATGCACTAAGTACAGGACAAAAAGTTGAAAAGATAGACAGGAAAAGGGTTTCATGGAAAAAACAACAACTTTCAACGAAACCCTCATGAACCAGGTTAACTTGCTGGTGCAAACATTGAAACCTGATCTGAAATGGCATGGAGCGCGACTAAGCTTCCTGGCACTGTTTCTGATTGCTCTATTTCGAGCTCTTACCGTAAACTTCACACAACTAGCCACCGGGTTTATGGGCACAGCAAAAACATCATCTAACTACAAGCGACTACAAAGATTTTTCCGAGACTTTGAGCTAGACTACTATGCTGTGGCTAAGTTAATCGTCTCGATGATGGAGATTCCTGAACCTTGGGTGTTAAGCTATGACCGGACACAGTGGCAATTTGGTCACAAAATCTTCAATATTCTCACCTTGGGCATTGTTCATCAGGGGGTAGCATTTCCACTGTTGTGGTGGATGCTCGACAAGAAAGGAAACTCCGACACTGGTGAACGTATAGAATTATCGGAGGAGTTTATAGAACTGTTTTGTCAACATCAAATTGCCTATCTTGCTGCTGACCGAGAATTTCTGGGAAACCAGTGGTTACAATACTTGCTTTCACAACCAATGATGCCTTTCAGGATTCGGATTCGCCACAGCGATAGCTTGGGAGATGGTCACACCACCTTGTCAGCTCGTGTCGTTTTTGCCCATCTTCAGATTGGTCAATCTCAGAGACTCAAAACCAGTCGCTGTTTGTGGGGTCATTGGGTGGATGTGGAAGCTCTTCGTCTCGAAGATAATTCTTTACTGGTGGTGGTTGCTCCTCCAAAAAGCCCTCCCGATCTACTGAGTGATTATGCTCCGAAGCTGGGGTATCGAAACTTTGTTTGGCATTTTTAAGAGTCGTGGTTTCAACCTCGAAGATACTCATTTACTAGATTCTGAGCGTTTGAGTCGTTTAGTCGCTTTACTCACTATTGCTTTGTGTTGGGCTTTTCGCACTGGTCAGTGGCTGTCTCAATGCCAACCGTAACCCATCAAAAAGCATGGGCGTAAAGCCAAAAGCATTTTTCGCTGTGGCTTTGATTATTTGCGCCGTCTGTTCTTTAATTTTACACAATTTGACTGCGAGTTTCGCCACTCTCTTCGCTTTTTGTCCTGTACTTAGGGCTATGCATCAAAGGTGGCAGGTTTTGTTGTAAGGCTGCACTCTTCTAAGGTTTCGTCTCCGGCGCGTTGCGTAATCAGATCTAACGATCTGGTCGCCTATGAAGACTTGAGAGCAAAAAACCTAGTAAAAAATCATTGCCTTGCCAAGTCTATTAATGATGCAGGTTGGTATCAGTTTAGGAAATGGTTGGAATATTTTGGTGTCAAGTTTGGCAGGATAACAGTTGCTGTCAATCCTGCCTATACTAGCCAGAATTGTTCCGATTGTGGCGAAGTTGTCAAAAAGTCATTATCTACTCGAACTCATGTTTGTGAATGCGGGTGCGAACTAGATAGAGACCACAATGCTGCCATCAATATCCGAAATAGAGCCATAAGTACGACGGGGCACGTCGGAACTTGGATCCTAGATCCGAACGCTTCAGGAGATTTGGCCTCTACTCTTCTTGGTTCCGACCTGGAAGAGCCACGTCGAATCGTTGATTGAAGAATCCCCGCTCATAAGCGGGCGGGGAGTGTCAATTGGTTTTGAACTTGGGATTGGTCACATCAAAATTGTAGAAGCAATGAACGCTCCACGCTCTGCCATGGTGTATAAACCAACATGATGAGCGATTTCCTGGGGATGAATTGCCGTCTTTGGCAAACCCTGCTGGGCTGCCATCTCTGCGGAGAGGTCGAAGGTGGAACAACCTTCGGTATAAACGGCAATATCTTTTAACGTTGGTACCATATCATGATTGCGTGCTGATAGCATCGTAACCACGAAGTCCATTACACAAATATCTGTGCAGATGCCCACAACTACTAAGGCTTCTAGCTTGTGCTGGTTTATCCAGCGAATTAAACTATTGTTGCCACTATCTACATCAATGGAACCAATAAAACCATTGATGCAGTCTTTTTTAATTAAGGTGGCGTGGGGATGAGTTTCTAGCCATTCCAGTTCAGGAACCAGTTTTTCTTCCCCAGACCCTTTCTCGCAATGAGGAGGATAAGGAGGTTCTGGTTTGCCTGGTTCGTGGGTATCTAGGAAAGCTAAGACTGGCCAACCTTTGGCTGTGAAAGCTTTGGCTAGGCGATCGCTTTCTGATACCATGGTGGCTATTTGCTGATTTGCTTCTGTTGGAGCCAAAGGACCAAAACCAACAGTGCAAAAGCCATTGAGCACATCCACAACGATCAAACCCGTGGCGCGATCGCCAATACTATAGGGCTGAGGGTCAATGGGTAAGGCGGCTTCAATTGCTGCTAAGGTGGCATCGGGAGTGGTTAAAGCAGTTACCATCAAAACCTCCTGGTTATTTTTGGTATGGACAATTTAAAAACCTAAGTTATCATTTATTATCCCACTGCGAATTCAGTAAATTTCCTGAGGTAAGGGGCATGATAGGCCAGAACAATATCTTGGTGAGGGACACCGCGTTCAACTAAGACGTTAGCAATCCCAACTTCTGTACCATCATTTTGAATACAAATCTTATTATCTTTAAGGTCAATGTGGATTGTGGAACCATAAATACGGCGATGATTACTCCATCCGGCATGGACAAGCTGGTAGCGGTCTCTTTCGGTATCAAAGATTAATTCCACTTTTACTTCACCATAAGCGGGTTTGTGGCTACTATATTCGGTTATAATTTCTTTGACGAGTTGCCGATATTGCTCTAGCTTTGCCATTGAATAATTTCCTCCTTAGTTGCCTCGAATACAATCAATTTCAGTTGATACTCTTGGGTAATCATTTGAACGAAGCGACGGGCAAAGAAGGTCTCGTGAATTTCAAGAGGAATAGCTAAATACAATAATCTCTCTGGATCTTCGGCTTTGAGGGCAAAGCGATAATTAAGGAATTGTCCCAAAACCGTATGGAATTCAGACTCACTTTATGCAACTGCAAACCCTGTGTGCTTCCTCACTCCGGGTGATTTGAAACCTAACACAATACGCTCTTTGGGAATTCCTGCTTCTAGGAGTTCCCCAGCGATGCCATCCTCTGTCCCAT